>NZ_JBEJZY010000020.1:0-82405 GCF_040256935.1 Photorhabdus viridis | reverse complement strand
TAGCATACTTTCTTTTATATTGAAGGAATATTAAGCAAGAAACCGAGCTGACTGAGATGTCTTAAATTTTCTTTGACAAAAATGTTGATCGTATCTCAGATACTTTTATTTCCTTCTTAAGCGAAGTTCAGGTTAACTATAATACGAATCTCAAAAAATAGGGTTGTTGCATTATCATGCTGCATTTCTTCCCTAATAACATTGACATTTTTAACGGAAATAATAAGCGAGAGCCATTATGGAAACGGCAAAAAACAACCATATTATGGTTGCAGATTCTCCTGCGGCAAAGCGGGCAAACATGACTGAAAGTGAATGGCGGGAAGCTATCAAGTTCGACAATCTTGATGTTGGCTGGGTCATCATGAGTATTGGCATGGCAATCGGCGCCGGTATTGTCTTCCTGCCGGTTCAGGTTGGTTTAATGGGATTGTGGGTTTTCCTGCTATCCTCGGTGATCGGTTATCCGGCGATGTACCTGTTCCAACGTCTGTTTATCAATACGCTGGCGGAATCCCCCGAATGTAAAGATTATCCCAGCGTTATCAGCGGTTATCTTGGTAAAAACTGGGGTATTCTGCTAGGTGCGCTCTACTTTGTTATGCTGGTCATTTGGATGTTTGTTTACTCAACAGCCATCACCAATGACAGCGCTTCCTATTTGCAAACTTTCGGTGTCACTGAAGGTTTGTTGTCTGACAATCCGCTCTACGGGCTGGTACTGATTTGTATTCTGGTTGCGCTTTCATCCAGTGGTGAGCGACTCCTGTTTAAATTATCCAGCTTTATGGTGTTGTCTAAACTGCTTGTTGTCGCGGTACTTGGTTTATCCATGATAGGCATGTGGCGCTTATATAATATTGGCGCGCTGCCACCAGCAGGAACGCTGATAAAACAGGCGGTTATTACGCTGCCATTTACCCTGACTTCCATTCTGTTTATTCAAACCTTAAGCCCAATGGTTATTTCTTACCGTCATCACGAGAAAAACCGTGAAGTTGCCCGCTATAAAGCATTAAGAGCGATGAATATCGCCTTTGGCGTCCTGTTCTGTACGGTCTTCTTCTATGCAGTTTCATTTACCTTAGCAATGGGACATGATGAAGCGGTTCAAGCTTATGAACAAAATATCTCTGCTCTGGCGATTGCGGCAAAATTCTTCCCCGGTGGCTGGGTAACGGTTATCAGTGTCTTGCTGAATATCTTTGCTGTGATGACCGCTTTCTTTGGCGTTTATCTTGGCTTCCGTGAAGCAACCCAAGGCATAGTGATGAATATTCTGGCGCGTATCATGCCAGCAGAAAGAATTAATAAAAACTGGGTGCAAAAAGGCATCATGATTTTCGCTATTTTGCTGGCTTGGGGAGCGATTATTCTGAATGCGCCGGTACTGAGTTTTACTTCAATCTGTAGCCCAATTTTCGGTATGGTCGGTTGTTTGATCCCCGCTTATTTGGTCTACAAAGTGCCAACGTTACACAAATATAAAGGAATATCTCTGGTCCTGATTATCTTTACCGGATTCCTATTATGTATCTCACCATTGTTGGCATTTTCCTGAGTTAAAACAAAAATATTAATTGAGTGAATCGCAGTCTGGTAACAGACTGCATTTATTTAATTGCACTATGGTTTAATCCTTTATAATAAAATCCAATTATAATTAATATTTCCAATAAGGTTATTTTATATTATATGTTTTCAAATTAATAAAATTAAAAATATAACCTGCTAGCAAAGTAATTAATGAAATTATATATTCAAAATTATATTAATATCAATGATAAAATAGATATCTGTCATAATATACATGAATATAAATAAACAAAGCAACCAGCAGAATTAAATTATTTAAATTTATGTAATTACAGTTAATATGAACATTCATTTAACACAGGCTGGTTGCTATCAGAATATCCACCTGAAGAACTGACCCGATTAGCGGCGGGTATATTAGGTCAATTGTATGAGTCTTTTTATTCCTGAATTGGGTATGGAATGTCGGACAGAACTGTATCTTTTGGAGAGAAAAAAGTTGAATTATTGTAGTGAAATTATTTTCAACGGAGAAATTGATATCAAGTAATTGGAAAACTATATAGGAAGTAGGATTATGATTAGTTAATGAATCCAATTACTGATATTTGTAGATATGGACACTATTACTGACTGGAAGGTGCTCTATTTCGTTAGTTGTCAGAATTTATACCACTCTGGCGCCATTAGCTTAAATCCCTGATAATCCTGCCAGATAATACTAATACGGCTGAGACAATTCTGAATTTCTTTTTCTCCAAATGATTGTGCCCAAAGTAAACTAAAGAAAGTATCGCAGGCAGTATGAAAAGCGATTCTTTTTAAAAACTCTCGGCTTGGTTTGCCTGCAAAATAGCCATCTATTTGTCCATGAACAAACGCTATGCTGTGTAATCGGCTAAATACCATCATCCGGCTGAATTCTTTGGCCGGATCGCCAAAACGATAACGGTTGAAATCAATTATCCACAGTTTTTGTTTATCATCGATAACCATATTTCCGACATGATAATCACCATGCAGGAACACTGGATTTATATTATCAAGCAGAGAGAAATTATTTTTTATGAAATCAATAAAGTCTGCTTCATGAGGGGTTTTGAGCTCACATTGATTATATCTGGCCAGTTTTTCCTGATAAATATTTTCTGCTTCCTGGCGGGGAGAAATGGTTTGAGGTGGTGCTGCTAATTGATGAATTTTTTGTAAATGCTTTCCAGCTTGTAAACCCGCTTCATATTGCAATTGTTCATTATGTTGTTCCAGCCAATTAATAGCATCCTGTCCCTCGATCCAATTTAGCAAAGAATAAACACTTTGGCCATTGTTGCAAATGCCAAAATTAATGGGTTCAGACATAGGAATATTATGGCTAAATAGTTGTTTCATCCAGAAAAATTCTTGCTGTTTTTTATCTTTCTGGCTGATATCAGCCAGACGTAATAACAGATGCTTACCTTGTTTATCAACAATATGGTATTTCTGATCTTTAGACCAGCCACGATTTTCAGGCTCTATTGTTTGCCAGTTTCCGGCTAATGGGATATCAAATATCATATCTGCGCTCCACTGTTGTTGATGAAAGTATAAAGTTAAGAAAGGCATAAAGATGCCGCTCTGAAAAATAATCCAAAGCGGCAGATAGCTTAAGGGCTGCTGCTATTTTTCCGCTTCGCCACCCAGCGCTTCAATGGTGTTTTTAATCAGCGCACTTAATTCACCGGCCATTAAAATAAAGTCAGCATCAAACCGTTGGGCATAATCTTCCCGATCGATATCGTCATTTTGTTCGTGCAGGGTATCACTGAATTTTATGCGTTTGAAAGCGCCATCATCTGACAACATAAACTGAATACGCTCTTCCCAGTCGAGAGCTAGCTTGGTAACACATTTTCCGGCTTCAATATGGGTGGCGATTTCATCAGAAACCAGATCCTGTTTTTTACAGCGGATTACCCCACCTTCTTCCAAAATAGCTTTTAGTTCGGCTTCATCCATTAAAGCAAAGCCCGCCGGCAGATCACCGGAACGCACCCATTCTGTCAGGGTTAATTCTATTGGATCTTTAAATGTCAGAGGAACAACAGGTAAAGAACCGAGGCTTTTTCTCAGTAACGCCAAATTATCTTCGGCCCGTTTAGCACTGGCGGCGTCAACAATGATTAGATTATTGGCTATGTCGATCCAGATATAAGTTTGGCTGAAACGGCTAAATGCCCGTGGTAACAGAGTGTGCAATATCTCATCTTTCAGAGAGTCTTTCTCTGTTTTTTTAAGTTTGCGATGTTGCTCTCCTTCCAGTTTTTCAATCTTTGCCTGTAGCGCTTGTTTGATAACTGGTGAAGGCAACATCTTCTCTTCTTTACGGGCGCAAATTAGGATTTGATTATTCGCAACATGGGTGAAAGCGTCGCTGTGAGAACCCATTGGCGGTACCCAGCCTGTTTTCGCCATATCCTGACTGCCACATGGGGTGAACGCTAACGGACTTAATTGTTTTTCCAGTTCATCCGCAGAAAGTGAAATTTCCCGGTTTAAACGGTAAATCATTAAATTTTTGAACCACAACATTGAAGTTACCCCATATTTTTGCTCGTTTAATCGGTGAGCATCTCAGACATAAGTCCGCATGATAACGAATCACAGAGGTAAGCCCTAGTCTCTTGTGTCAATTTATTGTGAATATAATCCAGGTAATCTAGCCTTGATTGTCTGTTTAGCAATTGCCCCGTAAACCGTCGCCCAATCGGGCGGCGATATAAGGGGAGCTAACCGGGGGTTTCCTGCGATCTGACATAGGTTTTCAACGTTTCAATCGTTGCGCCGCCTGCACGGGCGAAAGCGCGGTTACAGGTAGCCAGGCGCCATGAACACGTAGCCAACGCCAGAGCCGATTTTCAGCATAAGCTTTCCCGTACACTGATTGACGAAAACTAAGCGATCATTGTGGAGACGCTGAAAACGGCAAACATGATGAAAAATCACAGACTTGCTCGTGCTATTGGGGATGCAGTCTGGCATAGTTTCATCAGCAGGCTGGAATACAAAGCGGAACAAAAAGGCGTTTATGTGGTGAAACTCGATCAGTGGTATGCGAGTTCCAGAAAGTGTCATTGTTGTGGTGGCAAGATGTCGGAAATGCCGCTGCATAAACGACGCTGGCAATGCCCTGAATGCGCGGTAGAACATGACCGTGACATCAATGCGGCGATCAACATCCGGCAAAAAGGGATAGTTGAATGACAGGCGGCGGGACATGTCGTCTCTGCTCATGGAGGCCTGCGTAAATCCGTTGCACCAACGGTTGCGGCCTGAGAAGTGGGAAGCCTCGCCGTTTTTTACGGCGGGGAGCAGTCATATAAACGTTTTGCAGTTTAATAGCCGGCGTTTGTTCGTTGAAGTGGCATATGATGACGTACACAGCGACAACCCAGCTTATGAGAATAAAAAACAGACTATTCTGGAAACAGGAGTTCGTCTGTACTTCTGAGTTGAAAGTGATAAGGAGAGCTGAAGTTCTCCTTAACTAGCCTAAAAAGGGGGGGGGAAATGGTTAAGCATGTGTTGAAGGTCTCCACATTAGCCTTATTGGTCGCATTTAATGTCAATGCTGCAACGGTTGACTTGCGGGTAATGGAAACATCTGATGTTCACAGTAATCTGGTTGACTTTGATTACTTCAAAGGTAAACCCACAGAGCAATTTGGTTTGGTACGTACTGCGAATTTAATTAAAGCGGCCAAAGCAGAAGCCTCCAACACTATCCTGGTCGATAACGGTGACCTGATCCAAGGTAGCCCGTTGGCAGATTACATGGCGGCAAAGGGACTTAAAAAAGGGGAGTCTCATCCAGCACATCAATTAATGAACACAATGGGTTATACAGTGGGTAACTTTGGTAACCACGAATTTAACTTTGGTTTGGATTATTTGAAAAAAGTCATTGCCGGTGCGAAATTCCCTTATATCAATGCCAATATAATGGATGCTAAAACCGGCAAGAACTATTTCACGCCTTATATTATCGTTGATACGCCAGTGAAAGATCGGGAGGGTAAAGATCACATCATTAAAATCGGCTATATCGGTTTTGTACCGCCACAGATTGCTATTTGGGATAAGTTCAATCTGGATGGCAAAGTTGTCGTTAACGATATTACTGAAACCGCGAAAAAATTTGTTCCTCAAATGAAAAAACAGGGCGCAGATTTGATTATCGCTATTCCTCACTCTGGTTTTTCTAAAGATCCCTATAAGGCAATGGCTGAAAACTCGGTTTATTACCTGAGTGAGGTTGAAAGCATTGATGCAATTATGTTTGGTCATGCGCATGGTGTGTTCCCAAGCAAGGAATTTTCGGACATTAAAGGTGTTGATGTCGCCAGAGGTACGGTTAATGGTATTCCGGCCGTCATGCCTGGTCAGTGGGGCGATCATTTGGGCGTTGTTGATATGGTTATCAGCAATGATGGTGGGATTTGGAAGGTGGCGGAAGCAAAAGCGGAAGCACGTCCGATTTATGACAAAGTGGGTAAAAAGGCACTGGTTGGGCGCGATAGCGAGTTAGTGAAGATTATCGAGCAAGCTCATCAGGGAACCCAGAGTTTTGTCGGTAAATTGATTGGTAAAGCTTCTGCCAATATGTACAGTTATCTTGCCTTGATCCAAAGCGACCCGACAGTCCAGATTGTGAATGATGCACAGGCAGATTACGCGCGGCGTTTTATTCAGGGTGATCCGGATTTAGCAGATATTCCTGTTCTGGCAGCGGCGGCGCCATTCAAAGTCGGCGGTCGTAAGAATGCGCCCGCAGATTTCGTTGAAGTTGAAAAAGGTGATTTGACGTTCCGTAACGCGGCGGATCTCTATCTATATTCAAACACTCTGGCTGTTGTGAAGGTAACCGGTGCTGATGTGATTGAGTGGTTGGAGTGTTCTGCCGGCATGTATAACCAGATCGATCCAAATTCAACTCAGCCTCAATATTTGCTGAACTGGAGTGGTTTCCGTACTTATAATTTCGACACGATTAGTGGCGTAAATTATAAGATTGATCTGACTCAGCCCGCTAAATATGACGTTGATTGTCAGATCGTCAATCAAGGGGCGAACCGTATCAAGGAGGTGACTTATCAGGGTAAGCCTATCGATCCTCAAGCTAAGTTTCTCATTGCTACCAATAATTATCGTGCATATGGCGGTAAATTTGCCGGTACAGGCGAAAGTAATATCGCATTCGCATCACCGGATGAGAACCGCGCTATTCTGGCTTCTTACATTGTCAACGTGTCTAAAGAGAAAGGTATGGTAGCGACCCGGGCCGATAATAATTGGTCGATTATGCCAATCAAAACTGACAAGAAACTGGATATTCGTTTCGAAACTTCTCCAAATGAGAAAGCAGCGAAATTCATCAAAGAGTTCTCTCAGTATCCAGTGAAATATCTGGAAAACGATGATGTCGGTTTTGCAGTGTATCAAATTGATCTGACCGGAAAAAAATAATCTTAATAGTCGCCTGCCCTTGTTTGGGCAGGTTTTTGTTTGTTTACCATTCAATAGGGAAATAGTTTCCTATGAGGAACGATGATGCGCTTTTCTAACTTATTACCGGCAGTATTTGTTTTATTGGTTGTCGGCTGTGCCAAGCAACCAGAAGTCATTGATTCTTTTGAACTACAACCAGCAGAAGCGATTTCCTGTATATTGCCCGAGAATCCACCGGCAAATTATGATTACGTTGCTAAAAATGACCGTTATGGTCAGAACGCTAAAGCCTCTACCGATTATTTCAAACTGGCGATTAATTATTCTCCGGCATTTTGTAAAAACAAAGAGAATGAGATTAACAAATTGAAAAAAAATAACAAAATTGCCAAAGCGCGGAGGGAATATGAAAAGTTTGCATTGCAATGTTTCTCAGAAAACAAATTTGACTGGATAGTTCATGGCCTGTGGGCGCAAACCTGTGATGGTAGATCAATGGATCAGTGTCGTGATTGGTCTGATATCCGTAAACATCCACGTTTGTGTAAGGGGGATTTGCCATCACTGGATTATCAGGTGATTAAACCCTATCTGTGTACTTCTCCAGGTGTAGATCTGCTGCAAGCCGAGTGGGAAAAGCATGGCGTCTGTGCGTTTGAAACGCCAGATCAATTTTTCAGTAAACAGCAAGAGCTGTTCAATAGATTGGTATTGCCAGAGGGCCGCCTGTCTAACGAGCAGTTAATTAAGTTCCTTCAGGAAAATAACCCATCATTAAAAGGTAAAACTATCCAGATCAATCATAATGAATTTTACATTTGCTACAGCAAAAATTTCGACGTGATTGACTGTCCGAAACGTGAATTATAATTACCAAAGGATAACATGATGAATTATCAATATAAGTTGCTTGTTATTGCGGTTGGTAGCGCTCTATTGGCCGGATGTACCACTGATCCCGGTCATGATAAAACTGATGTGGTTGATGTCCGTGTTCTGGCTATAAATGACTTTCACGGTGCGTTGAAAGCATCGGGTCCAAACAAGCCGGGGGGCGTTGAACATATATCCACGCTGATTAAAGAACTGAAAAAAGAAAAACCTAACAATATCGTGGTTGGCGCCGGCGATATGATTGGCGGAAGCCCATTATTGTCTTCCATGTTCCATGACGAGCCAACGATAGAAACTCTATCCAAAGCAGGCCTGGAAGCAACGGCAGTTGGTAATCACGAGTTTGATAAAGGTAAAGATGAGCTGTTGCGTAAACAGAATGGGGGTTGCCATCCGGTGACGGGTTGTCAGGGACCAAATCCATTTACCGGTGCGAAATTCCAATATCTGGCTGCAAACGTAACGGTTAACGAAACAGGCAAGACTCTGTTTCCTGAATATGTCATCAAAAAATTTGAGGGCATTCCGGTTGCCTTTATCGGCCTGACTCTGGAAGGTACGCCAGAAATTGTGACGCCAAAAGGAACCGCAGGTCTGAGCTTTGCTAATGAAGTTAAGACGATTAACGCCTTGGTGCCTGAATTACAGAAAAAAGGTGTTAAAGCAATCGGGGTGTTGATTCATGAAGGCGCTGAACAGAAACATGATGGCGGCAATATTGATGTCAACGCCTGTAATGAGGTAACCGGTAAGGTGCTGGGTATTGTTAACCAACTGGACAAAGAGATTGATTTTGTCATCAGTGGTCACACGCATCAGGCTTATAACTGTGTGATTAATGGTAAGCCGGTCACGTCTGCTCAGGCTAATGGTGCTCTGATAACTAATCTGGATTTGAAGCTGGATAAAGTTACCAAAGATGTTGTTGATTTCGAAGCAAAAAATATTTGGGTAGATAACCATAAATATGGAAAGGATACAGAAATCACCAAGATGTTGGATGCATATGAAAAAATAGCAACACCATTGGAAAACCGTGTGATTGGTAAGTTGGATCGTAATTTGAGCCGGAAAACCAATAGTGCGGGTGAGTCCTCTCTGGGGAAAGTGATTGCGGATGCTCATCTGTATACCGCAGCGCCTGAAGAGAGCGGCGGCGCTCAAATTGCGTTTATGAATAACGGTGGTATTCGTGCTGATCTGGTTGGTGGTGATGTCACTTACAATGCTATTTACACTGTTCAACCATTTTCTAATGTATTGCTGACCAAGACTTTAACTGGTGAGCAAATTAAACGTCTGTTGGAACAACAATGGGATCGTTCTGAGCCGCAAATTTTGGCGGTTTCGAGCGGCTTCCAATATCAGTGGGACAGTTCTAAACCAATAAGGGATCGTGTCATTGTCAGTTCCATGAAAATTAACGGCAAGCCTGTTAAATTAAAAGGGAAATACCGTGTGGCGGCTAATGAATTTCTGGCAACCGGAGGGAGTAGTTTCTCTGTATTTAAAGAGGGTACTAACCCTGTATACGGTGTGCCGGATGTCGATGCTGTGGTGAAATATTTTGCTGAGAAATCACCGATTGCTTATCCTAAACAAGCTCGTATTGTTGATGTGAATAAAAAATAATCAACAACCTGTTTCGTTGGGTTATTTTGTTAATAATACTCAACGAGACAGATCCTAAATGAATTACCTTTCTGGTTTATTGAGCAGGATGTGGAAACGGGGAATAATGTTCTATCGTACCGCATTCCGATTCTCCCCCCGTTTTATCCACAGATCCCTAAAATAAAAACATTAAAATCATTTAAGAAACGAATTGATAAATAGTTTCAAGATCTGATGTTATAGAATATCACCAAATTTAAATTTTAAATTGAGCAGTTTAGCAGGAACCAACTTTACTAATTCAAAAGTAGATCTATTATGACAGATAGAAATGTTATATGGTTAGTGAGACCTGTAAGTTATCAGGCCATTTTGAAACGTTGCCCTGGCTGTGAGGTGAAAAAGGAGTTTTATCCAGCAGGTACATTCAGGGTTAATGCGCAAAAAAAAGTGTTGGATGTGTGGAGCATCTATAAATGCGAAAAGTGCGATTACACTTGGAATATTGATATTTTTTCGAGGATTAATGTCAATAAATTGGATGGCGACTTGTATGAACGATTTTTACATAATGATCAAGATGAAATTCGACGATATGCCTTTGATTATCGGATATTGGCAAAAAATAGAGCTGAACTCGGCGGTCCCCCTGACTTTATTATAGAAGGTAAAGAACTTCAGGATATGACTCAAACGCTAGCGGCCAAAATCACAGTACAGCTTGAATATTTCATTCCTGTTAGACTTATTTCGATCCTGACTAAAAAGCTTTCGTTGTCACGTAATCGAGTAACTAATTTTGTTAATCAAGGTGCTATTCAGGGGGTAACTACAATTGAATTAAATAAAAAGCTAAAGCGAAATATCACTCTTAGCATTAATGTTAACAATTTATTGTAAAAATCTGATGGTAATTTTGTCTGAATTAATCTGGTTTACCAGAGATGACATATTAAAGTAAGAATGGATGAGTGAAATGAATATTATAAAGAAATGGTGGGTGCTCTCTACTGTTTCAGCTGCGTTATCACTGGTTGCTGTCGATATGACAGTGTTGTATACCGCGCTTCCGAGTTTGACCCACAGTTTGGGCGCGAGCACAACGGAAAAGTTGTGGATAGTGAATATTTACCCTCTTGTCGTCTCTGGGTTGTTGTTGGGGGCGGGTACTTTGGGGGATCGTGTTGGGCATAAACGGCTGCTTGTTTGTGGTCTCATGATATTTGGATGCTCGTCCTTGATGGCAGCTTACTCTTATTCATCGGAAATGTTGATTGTTTCCCGGGCATTACTGGGAATCGGTGCGGCAACGATGATGCCTGCCACATTGTCGATTATCGCTTTGACATTCGATGATGAAGACGAGAAATCATTTGCAATTGGGATCTGGGCAGCCGTTGCCTCTGGGGGCGCGGCAATAGGGCCACTGATAGGAGGTGTATTGCTTGAATATTTTTGGTGGGGATCGGTGTTCCTCATCAATGTTCCTATTGTGATTTTGACATTAATTCTGTCGTGGTTGTTTGTCCCGACGTCTAAAACAGATTCGTCTCATCCGTGGGATCTTATTGGCTCATTGCAGATTATGGTTGTATTGATCAGCTTTGCCTATGCCATCAAGGAGTTCGCCAAGCGAGAGCCTTCTTATATCGGGGTACTTGTGACTTTCACTTTGACGGTGGGGCTTCTGCTGTTATTCATTCGACGCCAGAAACGAAGTGTACATCCGTTGATTGATTTCGATCTTTTCAAAAGTCCGGCTTTTTCGTCTTCAGTCATCGCTGGGTTGGTGGCTTCCGCCTGTTTGATGGGAATTAATCTGGTTTTAAGCCAGCGCTTGCAGCTTGTATTGTCATTAACCCCCTTGCAGTCAGGGCTCTATTTCTTGCCATTCTCATTGGGCGCAATTGTTGCGAGTCCTGTGAGTGGTTGGGCTCTTCCCCGTTTGGGGAGTGCTCGATTGCTCATTACATCTTTGTTGATGTACGCCTTTGCCATACTTGCACTCATGGCCAGTTTTTCCGCTCCTCTGCCTGTGCAGATCATTTGCTTTTTTGTTCTGGGAACATGTCTTGGGGCAACAATGACTGCCGCGTCCAGTACTATCATGCAGACTACGCCGCCAAATCGGGCAGGTATGGCCGCGTCAGTTGAAGAGGTTTCCTATGAGTTGGGTGGTGGACTGGGAATTGCAATAATGGGGAGTATCATGTCGGTTGTTTATAGTTATGCCCTTGAGCTTCCGGCTGATTCTCCAGTTAATGATGTTGCCGGAGATGGTATTGATGGCGCTTTGATAGCGGCGGAAGGAATGGCGCCTGATGCTGGTTTGGCTCTTGCAAACCTTGCCAGGTCAGCATTCGACGATGCCGTTTTTTCTGTGATGGGGGTCGCATCCCTGTTTCTTCTGGTGGTGGCTGCGTTGGTATGGTTCAATTTTCGTCGGTCCTCCTGAATGACTTCTCTCATTCTTCGGTTTCATAGTCGGTGTAATCGAATCAAAGCAGAGGGTGTGTAACTTGGTGAAAATAGGTTAATTTATTAATTTATAAGGTTTTTTAATAAGAAGCCACATTTTTGTGGCTTCTTATCTTTTGAACGGTGGGTATACTTCGATGTATATGGGGTTTTTGACTGACGAGATAAATGCGTATTTAAGAGAGGGGTTCTTGCTAAAACATCCGGTGCGAGTGCAAAGATCGGCTCACTTATTTTCGAACATGTCAGACAGCGAATATTGGAACTTGTTATTGAGGATTAACTCGTTGAATATTACTGCACTTTTTCGGTTTTATCCTGTCTGCCTGGAAAAGAGCTTACCGTTTTCATCAATGGGGGTATTTTCCAGTAACCGCTACATATAGCGGTATTCCACTTTGCTCATAATTCTGGTGCCTCTGAGACATAAACTAAAAACAAATTTCCTGATACTTTTTTGGGGTTTCGAATCACATTGATAATGCCTGTGACAATAGAATCACGGGCATTATCAGACATCTCTTAATTGATATTTTTTGTAGCTATCATCTATATTTATGTTTAGGTTGATAGTTATCCCATTTAGTTTCATAAAAGACTTCGTTATGGGCTACAGGCTTTCCTTCTCTCCAAAATTTTAGGTGTTGTTGAACTTCTGCTACGTCCTTATGCCGATATAACCAACGTAGCTCACTGGATGTTATACTTGCTCCATGACCACTTTTTGATATAACTGTCTTGATATCATCACCAATAGTATCAATCAGAAAATGAACAGGCGCTTTCCTCTGAAGTAGCTGATACTCTAATCCAGCTTTACTTGTTTTTTTCCAAAGAAGTTTTCCTAATTCATCTATTCTCTTATTTCCGTATGGGTTTTTTTTCAATTCGGATGCTAATTCATCTGCCAGATTATCACTTGCAACATTATACTTATCATGTTTTGATAAAAATTTCTTAAACTCAATAACACGTTCATGGTCATGTGTTTCTTTTTTTATATTTTCGTCATTAGAATAGACTTTGGGATTTAAATTATCCCAAACGGCATTTGTTATGTCATTTTGTATCAATATATTCCTTTTGATTTCATTCCTTTTGCCAAAAATTCTAGTCAATTTAGAAAGAAATCCCCCTGAAGCGGTTTTACGCTTATATCCTTTTTTTTCTAATTTATCCAATGCATCTTTTCTGGGTTCGTCCAAACCATATAAAATATCTCCCTTTTTAAATACTTTTATCAGAGATTGATTTTCTTTCTGAGATTCAGAAGACAGACCTTTTGAGTCATTAAGTAGTACAGGATTATTCCTCACCATCCGATACAAATTCAGACCATCTATCGTTCCCGCTGGATCGGCACCTAACCACCGCCCTACCCATGGCTGATAATACCGGTAACCGTAATAGTACAACCCTGTAGCATCTCGTTCTTTGCCTGAGTAGCGGATAGTTTTGTAATTAGCTTCTGTTTGGCTGTTTGCTGCCCACAGCGCTGTACCGCCAAATGGATAGTACTCTTCCTGACTAATAATTTGCCCTTTGTCATCCAGTTCAAGCTGGCTGGAGCCGATAAGATTATCGTAGCTGTAACGCAGCTGATTATTGCTGATATCTTTTGGTTTACCGCTCTCCCAATGTAACACCCGCACCTGTGCGCGGCCTGCTTCACCGACTGTAATGACCTGTAGATCCTCTGTTGTTTTACTGGTTGAGCCAGTGGTACGTAGCTCAAGGCCCGGCAGATAAGTTACTCGTTGCTGTTGTGTGCTGTTTCCGGTCTTCTGTTCACTGATTTTTAGTCGCCTCATTCCATCGCTGCCATAGCGATACCATTCATGATCATTATTGGTGTTACTGTCCCGTGTCTCCTGTTGTGATGTTTCTTGCGGTTTTTCTGGTGGTTTTTGGCTTCGTGTTATCAGTGTCGCTTGTTGTAACTCACCCCGTGTATTCCAATTCAGGTTTTGCTCCCGCATCCATATCAATGTATCCACTTGCGCCGGGTTATCAACCAGTGAATTCAGTACTACCGGGTTCAACGTCTTCTGATGACTGTCCGTGTCGAACCATGAATCCATTTCTACCGGCTTATCAATTAATTTATTCGTTACCGCCCGGTGCAACGCTTTCTGATGGCCGCCCGCATCGAACCATGAATCCACTTCTTCCGGCTTATCAGTCAGTGTACTCAGCACCGCCCGGTTGCTGCGATTCGAGACTGTGATCCCTCTGGTGTGGTTGTTTTGACTGGCAGATGTACGATGCTGGATTTTGGTCAGATTACCGCCATCGTCGTAAGTGTAATTGCGGGTATATTTGGTATAGGTGTTGTTATCAGCAGTCAGGGGGATTATTGGAGAGGAGATGCTTTGCTGACGGATATTCGCCATTTCACGCCCTGTCGCGCTGATAAGCTGATACAGGGAATCGTAGGTATAGGTATTCTCTGGTTTTACTTCCTCATTTTTCCAGAAGCGGGTGGCTTCTGCATCATTACGAATGCTGATGATATTCCCTACAGGATCATATTTATAGCGTAAATCCTGCAACTTTTTGGCTTCTGGTTTACCGTTGTTTGTACGTTGGGTGGTGATACCTATCAGACGCTGAGTTTGCGGTTCATAAGTGTATTCAGTGATAACGTTGTTGCCGTGTTCTTCGCGTAATTTTTGTCCGGCGGCGGAATAGGTCAAGGATTTAACAATAATCTGCTCATTCTGGTCTTTCACGGTCAGCCAGCTTGCTTTTAATTGCCCGGCCACATCATAGGCCAGACGCTGCTTGTTGCCTTTCGCATCGGTCTGAGTCAGTAGCGCGCCGGTGGCGTCACAGGTACTCAGGGTAGTATAGATTTCGCTGGTTAGTGCGTTCTGCCATGTGGTTTCGTTATCACCTGCCCAGTTAACTTCTCCCTTGCCATTCTTATCATCTAGTAATTGTTGAGACTGTGATAAAACGGTACCGGTCAGCGACAGGCTTTCTGGTCGGGTGACTCCTGCCGTATCGTAGTGACGTACACACTGCCTGGCAAGGTTATGAGATTTCACTATTGACGTATTTTCGGCCCAGATAAGGTGTTCGGTGATACGGGGTATTTCTTCCTCTGATGCTTGTTCGGTCACTGATAATAGACGACCGGGCAGAGAAGGGGATTCATATTGTCGAGTTTGTCTGGCGCCTGTTGCGGTTACGGTCAGTGTTGGGCGGCTTTCAATATCATTTAGTGTGACAGTGCGACCGGCATCGGCGCTTTCTGTACACAAAATATTACCGGTTAAATCATGCCGCCAGAGAAAGTTAGGTTTTATCTTGCTGTCTTTCTGTTTGGCTTCATACAGGCGCGGATCAATACTCTGGATCAGGTGTCCGCAGGTGTCATATAGATGGCGGGTGATAAGGGTATCGGTAGTACCGCTTGCGGTGAAACGGCGAAAGTTGATGTCACGAATAGTCAGGCCTCGGTTATCCAGGACGTTGACTGTAGGGGTATGTTGATAAAATTTGGAGTCAAAGTTTTCCATGATTTACCTCTTTTGTTGTGTTGCTGTGTTTAATTATTTCTGCAATCGCAGTTTTATCTGCATGATAATTTACTCATGCTAAATTCTGTTCACTGGATATCATTTCCCTGTTGCGATATTCCCGTTATAGCGGGAGACAGACGACTTCATTTGTTGCAGCGAAAATCCTCCATTATTTTCCTCCCTGATGCATAAGAAGGCGACGCCAGAGCCAGTTCAGCCCGGTACTTCCCGTTGTGCCGAATAGCCCGGCAATTGCAAAAGTCATATAGATGCTGCCGCCGCTTTCAAAACTCAGTAATCCTCCCAAGATACCGGTAAAACAGGAGATGATGAGTTGGCATAGGACGTTAATCCAACTCCATTTGTATTGTTTGTTCTGTATATCAATGAGGTATCTTACTAATCCGCCCCAGGCCGCAATAAAACCAATGATCAACCAGATAACAAGTTGAGTATCTGACGGCATTTTTAACGACACTTTTCACCTCTATCTATGCTTCCCGCCCGTTAGTCGGGCGGGGTTTATCAAGTTACATTTTCACCTCAGCAGCTGTATCATTTTCATCCTCACTGACAGTCAACCAAGCAGTAAACAAGGTTCGACGAAACCAGCCTTTTGCGGTGATAACCTTGATTTCCCGACCAACAGGATCATAAACGTGGGTATCTGCATAAGCTTCTTTTGCCTGTCGCGCGCTATCATCACTGACATAACGCCAATCGTTGAGGAAATAGGGCTGATAGGTTCGTATCGGTTGTCCTTTATTGTCATACTCTGTTCGTCCAGTCACTGCCCAGCGGGTCTCCGTATGTTTGACATTTATGCTCAGGGAGCCGTCTTCATTACGTTGCCAGGCCATGCCTGCCTCATGCCGGGCGGCTGCTTGCAGCAAGCGGCCAAATCCATCACTGAATACGACTTGTTGACGGATTTGTTGCTTAGGATCGTGGTCATAACGATCCGTGGTCAGCGTGAGGCGATGAGGGGGTAAACGAGTGCTGTGGTTTAGCGGGCTGACCAACTGGGTGGCTGCATTTTGGCGTTGTACCCCGCGGCGATGGCCCAATGTGCAGATGTATCCGTCTTCAGTGATAATTCCGGATTTGTACAGTGTTTGCCGGTCTTTATCTGTCAGCTTATTGAAGGTTAGCTGATTTAATACCGGCATCCAGCTTTCCGGTGCATAGACCTGGCACTGTGCTACAGGAAGCGGTTTTTGCAGAGCAATAGCTGTGTCTACTTCGGATGGCGGCGAAAATGATGTTTTTTCCGGTGATGAGTAACCAGTCATCTTGCCGTTTTCAGTTCCCCAAAAGCGCTGTGTTATTGGGCGGCCCAGAGCATCCAGCGTGATAAGATGCTCATTGTCATTGATATCAGTGAGCTGCACGGGAATCAGAAAACGCCAGTCATATTTGGCTGAGGTTGTCAGGCCAGCAGCGTCTTGTGTTTTTATCACGACACAATAATGTGCATCCCAGGTTAGTGTGATTTTTCCTGTAAGTTGTGTGTTGTTCTGCGTTTGTGGACGCCAGAACTGTGCAGCGGTCCCGTAATCGGTGTAGCCGTGACGGGCTGTCCAGACTTTGCCTTCCCCTGTGCGAGGGAACAGGTAATCCGCCTGTTGATATCCGGCTTTTGCCAGCGTTGTTGGCAAAGTATCAGATGTGATACTGCCATCAAACGCTGACAATGTGGACTCATCGAATACTGTTGTCTCTGTAAAGGCAACTAATGCCTGCCGTGTCGGTGCATTATTTTGCCCACCGGTATAAAACGTTCTCTGTTGGCCGAAGTATTTACGCAGTTCGTCATATGTAATCAGGATGTCTTTGTCACACAGGATTTCCAGGTTTAAACCGCAGTTAACTTCATCGTATTTAACCTTATCGTGTTTGATCTCATAAGTATCAGTGCGGGTGCCATCCGGTAATCCCAGCACCCGAACGGTGTTGCTGGTCAGATGGTGCCAACTGAACTGTTGATAAGTCAGTCGCAATTTGTGTTGCTGATCATCATAGCTGTTGTTAAACAGCGTATCAGGCAATATATCTGGATGCGGGCTGGTGTCAGGCTGCTTGCGGCGTGGATACTGTACCGAAACCTGTTTCAGTGGTTGGCCGAATAGGTCACTGGATAGAGTGATATTCTGACTGCACTGTGGGTCACTGGCAATACGTTCATAGTGATAGTGACGACTTTCCGCTACCGATGGCCAAAATACAGGAGGTTGGTTCTCTGCATTCTGTAGTCGGCGTACTTGTGGACGGAATTCAGTGACCGTATAGGGAACCTCTTTTTGTGCGCTGTTATCCAGTCCGTACAGTTCACTGCGCAGTGGTTGACCTTTCAATGCCCGGTTGAACCAGTACCGATTGTTGTCATCTTCCGGCGTCAGCAGAACATCCTCGTTATTTGTCCAGGTGGTAAAACGTGGTGTAAAACCGGCAAAAGCTTGATCATCACCACGCCAATATTCTGCTGATAATGCATCGTCTACTATAGGCAGTCCGGTGGCATACCAATTTTTGGTCAAAGCGGGTGGTGTGTGTTCTGGTGCGCTGCCCTCAGATAATTTATGGCTATCTGTTTGTTCTACATAACCAAACCCACGAAATTCGCGTTCACGTCCGTCCCAAGCGCCGTGGGCATAACGCAGAGTTGTCACTAATTTATTGCTACTGATTTCATCCGTTGTTTGCGTTTGCCAGAGAGTGTGTACTGGGAAGGGCAGATAACAAACCGGTGTTTGCCCAGCAGCCAGTGCTGCGGCTTTTTCATCCAGCCAGAACTGGGCAGAGCTGCGGTAATGCAGGGTGTGATGGGTGCCCATATTGTTATTCATTTCACTGAGCAGCCACGGTTTTGCGTTGGTCAGGTCATATCGCCAGTGATGGGGTGCCATATGTGGCACGCTCAGTATCAGGCTAGCTACCCCCAACCCCTGTACATCGGCCACTTGTAACTGACAAGTATCATCAAAACGCAAATTATCTGGGAAAGTTAGTGTTACTGGTGCTGAAAAACTGTTGCCACTGTTATTCAGGAAGATATCCAGGCGGTTTTTGTGAACATAAATCAGGTCAGTTGGACCACTGCCATCAAGGTCAGCCAGATAAACCTGCGCTGGATTAAACTCAGTTGTTGGCTGGTTGAATCCCGGCAGGGTGATTGGTTGACCAAAACGCCCGTGTCCCAGATTCGGCCAGCAGGTGACTTTAGTTGCACTGACTTCAACCAGATGCGCTTGACCGGAACCCAATACATCACTAAAAGCAACCAACTTACGGGCATCGGCACCCGGTACCGGTAATGTTACGTTACCGGATTGCACTACATCCTGTCCTTTGGTAAAGCCGTCGCGGGTATTGGCATACAAGCGTACACTTTTAGGACCGATCAGCACCAAATCAGACAGTCCGGCACCCATTAAATCCGCCAGTTGCGCACGCGGATGCGTGTATTCTACCGGCAGGGCGTTGAGCGGCGTAAAATGTGTCCAACTGCCATCCGGACGTTGGCTGTGGTATCCCCGCAACCCCGCTCCAGTGATAACCCAGTCAAGTTGTCCATCGCCGTTAATGTCTACTAGTGACGCGTTGTTTTGTAAGGAAGGGATTACAGACAAAGGTTGTATTTTCTCCCAAGTGACAGCATTTGGGCCATTTCCTGTCTGACGCTGCGGAGCGCGGTACCACCAGGCTCTTTTATCTTGATATAGCAGACCAGGTAGTCCTTCGCCTTTCAGGTCAACTAACTGCCAGTGCTGAATGGCATTGAAGTTTGCCAGCACATCCATCGGTTCCCATTTATTGTTATGCGTCGGTGAAAAATCCTGATATGCCAGCTCTAGTGGTGGCAGGGTGACGGCAGTACCGTTTTGTTCGTGTCCCACTCGACGAATGAATACCAGCGTGCTGGCTATTGCGCTTTCGTCATAATTGAGTATTAGGCGTGAAACCAGCGAAGGTTCATCGTGCTCTTCTGTCTGGTCATCCAATGCTTGCAGGTGATGATACATCAGTACCTGACGGCATAAGCGGCGGGTACGAATCTTAAAGCCATATTCATAACGGGAAAAACGGTCCTGACGACAAAGCCAGTTATCCGTTGCTGTAAATGCTGGTGGTACTTTCAGGTCGTTACGGCGTTCGCCATAATCAAATACCAGATAGAACAACCAGTTTTTTTGTGTGAGAGCGCTGCTATCCAGACTGGGTAACGTTTCGCTGGCTGTCAGGTTGCCGTAATACACTATGTGTAGATAACGTTGTGCTGTGGCCTGTGGATGGGCTGTCATTTCATCCGTTTCGCAACTTGTGTCATCTTCGGCGCGGTATTGATAATAAATTTGTTCGCCATGCGGTGACACGGAAGCTTCCAGTAACCATTGTGCTGTTTGTGAGATTTCTGATGGATTGCTGATCCGCGCCTGAGACGATTTACCCAGTAGATGTACTTGCCCATCTGGGCTATATATCAACCAAAAATCTGTTTCGCCTTTTGCCTTAGGTTGCCAGTACTCCAATCGACTGAAATGGTTTTCCAGACGGGAACGGTAGCCGGTAACAGTAAACGTGGCATCCAAACCGGTATTTTTTAAGTAGGGATTTTTTGATATGGACTCATCGCGAGGTTGATCCGCGATGACCAGTACTTCACCTTCTGGTCCCAGAAAGGTATCGGTTTCGTCATAGTGAGGAACACCAAAATGGGTACGGCGGCGGATAGTCATAACGCCACAATCCCAGCCCAGACCAAACGGGCTGTTACCGGCACCGCTGTTGTAATTCAGCGTGAGGGAGGGGGCATAGCCGCGTCCGGCTGAAATAGGTAATGGCAGAGACAGCGCCGCCATACCATCCGGTCCGCTGGGTGTTAACGCTTCACCCATACCAGTGATAGCGCCTCCCCCTTTAGGCAGTGATAGTTCCGTAATACTGAATTCTTGTGAATTTTGCATGAAAGACTCCTTGCAGGCCCCACTTAGGGGCCTGTTTTAGCACTGAGTTGAAATCGTTATTGGCGAATGGTGTAGCGAATATGCAGAATTATGTCGCTTAGACTCTCCAGCATGGTTTTTTGTTTACCGGTTGCATTCGGGAAACTCAGCGTTAATGTGCCTTGATCAACATCAATCCCTTCGAATGGCAGGAATTTGCCATCATTGAAATCCAGTTGGAATTGGCCGCTGTCATTCATACCGTGGGAAACCGCCAGCGCTTGACAGCCTTTGGCTAACCCGGTCTCCTTGCAGGCCAATACCGCCTGCACATCCTGGTATGGCCCCAGTAGAGCGGGCAGGGTGACGCTGATCTGTTTAATACGTCGAACGTTGCCCACATCACTGCTTTCCGGGTAGTCTTTACGGATTTGCAAATCAGCTAACGAAATGGACGCTTGTAGTGAGGTTTGGGCATCTTCTGTACCAAACTTCAAGGTATTATTCCCGCTAGTAGCACTGCCTGATCCAGACTTCACTAGTTTTGCAATTTCCTCAGTCAGGGAAAATTCACCGTTACCATCTTTATAGATTTTGGCTAGCGAAACGGTACGTTCCACCTCCAATACGCGTTGATCCTGTCTCAAATGGGCATCTTCCATCTGTGCCAGATTTAACATCAGGGTTTCACCCGCGAGCAGACCGGCATGGGTTCCTTGCCAGGCGCCAGGCTTAATAAAGTGGGTAGATTTATCGTTAGTTTCCCAGCGATAGGCCATTTCAGCCATTAGACAACGGGATACGGCCAGGTCGTAGAATTGGAAGTAAATAGCGGCTAGTCGGCCACGTAACCAGTTGAACAGGGCTTGATTACTGAACTTACGTTGCAGGAAGGTCAGTTGTGCATGGGTTTGTTCCTGCTGGGTTTTCAGGCTGGTTTTCTGCAATACTGCGGCTTCACGGCGTACGGCCAGCGAACCAAGTTGAGCGTCGATTTGTTTCAGCTCGGCTTGTGCATTATTACGCTGGATTGCCCATTCCTGATGGCGACGGCGCCATATTTCGGATTGCGAGACTTTATCGGCTTCAATCAATAAACCGTCTGCGGCAATGCCGCCGCCAATAGCAATCGCATTGGCGATCGCACCATAGTGTGATCCCCCAACGGCCATACCGTAAATATTCGGTACCATATTCAGTGCAGCGGCAGCCATATGCAGGCTTTTTAATCCGGCGGTAATACTTTGGGAAGCCACTCTCATATCCAGCGCTTTATTTTCACCCGCATTGATATTTTCATCGTATAGATTGCTGTAGCTGTCAAAGCGTGATTGCGCCCCGGCTTTGGATTTCTCCAGCACAGTTTTTTCAGCATCCAGCTCTTCAATGGTTTTGTTTTGTACGCTGAGATTGATCAATATCAGTTCTGCCGCCTGATTCTGTAATAGCGTATTTAATGCCTCAGCATCCTGACGTTCGATAATATTTTGTAACGTGGAGCCGAATTGAATGAGCTGGCTTACCATGCCGCGTGCATTTTCCAGCATGTGTGGGAAACGCCACAGTGACATAAATGACGTCGGTAGACTGCTTCCGCCCTGTGAGCTGGCAACAGCAGCGCTGAGTAACGCTTTGGGGTCTGCCGGTGTGGCGTAAATAGGCAGGTGCAAGGGCTGACCGTCGATAGAGAGATTATGGCGCAGGTTGTACAGCCGTTGTTCCAGTGTCTGCCAGTAGTTCAGCATCACTTCATTCGCTTGTGGCAGGAAAAGATCTATCTTGTTTTCGTCTGTAGACTGACCTTGTCGCAGGTCGGTCATTGCGAGGGAATGTCCGTTTTGTCTCTCAGTACTGGCTGCATCATCTAAACGTGGCTCACTCCATGCTGTACTGAGTGATAGATGAGGTTTATCACCTAACAGATGCAGTGCTTGCATGTACCACATTTTGGCTTCGTTGAGAGTGTCCCGTTCTAACTGACGATAGGCGTAGTCTCCACGCGCCATCAATAGGTCAAGGGTGCGCATAAACGTGGCGACTTTGTAGTGCATTGGGTCGTTTTGCGCTACAGCATCAGGATCGACCGAATCCAGGGGATCATCGTTCCAACTGGTATCTTCCTGTAATGGGCGAACATTCCAGTGGTAATCTTGCTGGGGTTTTCCATCTACAATGTAACCAGATGGGTTCCAGACATATTTCAGCCAACGGTTAGCTTCATCGAAATTTTGTTCGTGTAGCAAACGTTGAGCAATTAACATCGGGGTATAGTAGAACAATTCCCAGAAATAGAGGCTGTTAGCGCCGCTGAAATCCATGGGTTCCGTAGCATTAGGAGCATTTTCCCCTAATTTGGGCTCCTGAATCTTCTGGGTTTCCATACTTAAAATAGTATCGATCCCAGCATTGGCGCAGCTAATCAATTTACGAGCAAACAGGGTATTAAGGCGAGTACGATAGGCTCGCCATTGTATATATTGCGCCCCACTTGGATCGTGGTGAAGGGTCAGGACATCATCAACATTCGCTTTTTTGATAACACGAATACTGAAATGTTCTTCGCCTAGATTACGCTCCTTCTTATCCGTTTCAGATGCCTCAGTATCAGTAGATGTCGTAAATGCCTCAGCAAATGCCGTAAAGGTGACATCAATGCTTGCCTCATTATTATGAAATTCCAGTTTGGAGATATCTATTTTAAGCTCTTTAAACTGATAATTCATTTCTTCGAAGTTGGGGGACGGGGAGATACTTTCGTCTGCTACGAAAAGTTCGTCTTTTATGCCTACCCCTTTTATTATTACTTTAACCTTTGAAGGTAGAATGTTCGTATTAATACGCATTGGTCCAGAAACATCAGTCGCTGTCCCTTTATTATCTATCATAAAAATGTAGTGTTCAAAGTCACTTGGTTTATTCAGATCATCTTCAGCATAATCATTACCAATAGCGGCATTTGTTTTAATTAATGTGCGATTTACACTCTGAATCCATGCTTTTACATCAGATGAGTAATTGGTATCACGATGGAACAGTAGTCTTCCTTTAGGAAGGTCACTTTTACTGGTATTTCTGTAATACTGATAGATGGGATAAAACATCAATTTATTTGATGAGTTATCCGGATTGACGCCTAGTGTGGTATAAATAATAAACTTATCCCCAAGCTTGCCGTATTTTTTGATCAGATTGCACTGATTACGCTGTCGGCCTACAAGTCCATTATGGATAATTCTTAACTTTGGTGAGAATTTGATTTTTAAATTGGATGATTGGGATTCGAGGTTAATAGCCGAAATATTTCCACCGTATACCATACTCAAGTAGCCTTCTCCCCAATCATAACTATTATTACTGTTTACTGATGAAGGGATTTCGTAGCTTTCTGCATAGCGGTTATTTATTCTTATAACACTATTTGTGTCAAACTGCTTATGAACATTAGGTATGTAACTTTTAGGTGTCATTTCCTCAGGAGACATATTGGAAGTGATAAATAGCCCTTTTATTAGTGCTGTGTTTGTGTATTTACTTAATTGATCCTGTTTTTTATAAAACATAACCAGCAATTTATCTTCACCTTGAAAGCTTGCACAATAGAGTCCTGGTGCTTCATTTTCTCCCAGTGTTAAATCAGATATTTTGCTATGCACATCTATCTTGCTATTCGCATCAAAGGTGATTGGTGTATTCCAAGTACCATCATAACGAATATGCGACAGTTTCAGTTCATAACGGAAACTCTCGGTCGTTTTATCGCCTTCATGTGTAGCAATCCTTTTTTCTTCCAGCCAGATTATATACAAACGGGATTGGTAGATTACCGGGCGGATAGTGTCATTGTATGGGTTAATTGGGCAGTCAATTTTGTGCCACTCACTCCAGGCATTTGCGGGGAATTTACCTTCGCTGAATTTACTGTGATCCACACTGCGCCAATAATATTGATTAACGTCTGTTTTACTGTGTCCGATAAAATAGGTTAATCCTTGGTCGTTATTAATGTTGTCATGATAGGCGCTGATAACTTCCAGATTAGCGACCTGTTCGAATGATGTTAGGTAAGACTTAAAGGCATCTTCTACTGTGTCGGTATTTAATTGACTCTGACTGATGGATTGCAACAGTGCATCCATCATTTTTGTCTGTCCGATACGCATCGTCGGATCGATGTAATTTTCAGGATAGTAAGCGAGCTTAGATATGCCGGCCCAGGTGCTGTAGTGTTTGTTGTATTTATCCCAGTCTTTAAAGAATGGGCGGTTGGTGACACTCGTGACGATGCCCCCTTCCATGTTTTTTAATGCTTGGTTCACATACAGTTGAATACTGGCGATGGCTTCAGCAATCTCTGTGGTTTTGATAGCGGCGGAAACTTGGTTATCAATCAATAAGTACTGATATAGATCATCACGGTTTTTAATTACCGCATCTTTTCTATCTTGTCGATCTTTTTGGTGATGAGCATAAATATAGTATGTACTGAGTGCGGTACTGCGAGACTCATCCATAAACGCATGCAGGGTGTTGGCCTTTTGGGTATCCAGTCCGGCGGTTAATGTCGCAGCTGCATTTTTCCACTGTTCATAGGTAGAGGAGGGGTCTCTAGTTAATAATGGAACCAGCGCCGAAACGTCCTTTGGAGAGATGTTCAATTGACGCGCAACGTTAATCCATTGCAGGATGGTGTCGATAGATGTCCAATTGGAGAAATCTTTCTGGGCCTGGGCCTTGGCTAGCGACAGGAGGTTCTCATCAAGATTTATGGCATCAGCCAGTTGTTTTTCAGCTAATGTTCCCTTTTCAAATTCAGTTAGTATAGAAGAGGCTTTTTCACCCAGAGAATTAACCCAGTCAGAAAAACGCGTTAGTGTTGTCAGTGTTAATACATCATGTTTTGGTGTTGTCTCGGTTTTAGTGACAAAACGTTGAGGGTTTTTCACAAACAGATTTAAGGCGTTTTCGTTAAGGCCGGTGGAACGGTAAATCAACGCCAGTTGTGCCAGGCAGTGGCAATACTGGACAGCTTGTTGAATTAGTGTAGTTGCTTCAGTTGTTTTCGATTGAGTTTCAATGGGTTTTTTCCGCAACCAGTTCCAGAATGAATCTGCCGTCATTTTATTTTCTTTGCCAGAGTTTAGTTTATCTGCCCAAGTCAGCACGGAGAGAGCAACATTCTCAGATGGCAATTGCAGAGCGGCGGTAATATAAGGCGATATGGCTTTTGGCAGGTTTTCCTTGGCTTTCTTCAGCTCTTCCTTGGCCTCTCTCTCTTTGGATTCTTCCCGCTTTTCTTTGGCTTCCTTTAGTTCCTCCTCTGCTTTCAGCATTTTTTTGTCAAAATCTTGCAAGCCATTGTAGATGGTATCCAGAAGGTTGTGCATTTCCGGGGTTAGGGTTTCGTTATATTTATCGGTCGTCATCACAAACAGCTGATATACACTCCATTTTCGTGTACGTAGCCAGCCAGTGACAGCATAGAGTTTGTCAATTAGAATAGTTAGGTTGTCATGAGTAATCTCAGATAAATTGGTTGTTCCTTCATCTATGGCTTCCAACAGTAAACTCAGTTCATCAATAGTTAACTGATGGATGTCTGCGAGTAATTTGGTTAGATCGGGATGAGAAGGATTTTCTGAAATGGGTGCTTTGCATAGTATCATTGCAGTTTCAGCATCAATACCATAACGTTGCATATAGTATTTAACATGAAAAACTTTCTCTAATACCTCTGCATTGATATTTAGGTCGCTAAGGGTAAGTTTCTTCAATACCATCGGTGGCAGGTTTATCTCCTTGGATAAGCGAATAAACTTATTAAGTTTCAATAGAGAAGAGTAATCATAGTCTTTAATAGTAAATGTTACGGTATCTTGTGATTGAATGCCATTATTTACCAACGCCAGCTTAATTTCAGAAGATTGACTAAAATCGAAGGTAATATCATGTGAGTATTCTTTGTCTGCCTGAATTGATTTATTTTGTAGTTTAAATTCTGTGTCTTTTGATTTAATTGATATTTCAGTGCCAGTCTTTATGTTGTCTTTAGTCTTAAAAATTAATTTATATTTCTTATTTCCGTAAGGGAATAAGCTGGCATCTTCTATCTGACTGTCATTGGAGGAATATTCCCTAGTAATTTGATAAACATCGATTTTCTTGTCATTGTTGACTGCTTTAGCAATTAGCTGATTTTTACTGTATTTCTGTTGGTCGAAATTGCTTTCTTTACCAATAAACTGGTTAAGCTCTTCATCCGTCAGATTATAATAATTTTTCAGATATTCCAGCTTTCTTGTCAGAGACGGTTCAATTTCAAGAGAAGATTTAATTTCACCAAAATTCTTCTCATAAAGGTCTTTAGCGGTGTTTTCTGCAATTTCTTCTGTCAAGATAGTAAATAATTCAGGCGAGATAGAAGCATTATTCCCGAGTAGGGAGATTTTATACATTAGCTTGGTGATTGCTGTCTCTGGTGATGAACTGAATTGCTCAAATGCCGGGGCTTGTAATTGAATAATCTTACGTACGCTTTCATAAGCATCGTGATACGGCATCATACCAGAAGTGCGGAAGGTTGATAACTTTTCCATCACTTGAGCATGATTATGAGACTCAGTTTGCGTCAGTTTTTTAATACCTTTCAGCAGAATGTCATTGGACAGAGAAAGTGTGGAAATCTCTGTATCCATACTTTTCTGATTGAGTGTCAATAACTTTAGATCTGGGCGGCGTTTATCCAGATGATAATCTGAGTTTTCCTCATCATGTAAATCCCGTGCCTGACGATAAAGTTCAGTCAGATAAGCTGCGGGAGAGAACATGGAAGAAACTGCGCCTGGAGCTGCATATTTGCTGGCGCGATTGCCGAATTTACTGTTATAGCCTTGCTGATCAGCATTGGGTGTTGTCAGGGCAAGATGTACCGCATTTTGTAATTGAGGATTGGCATGTTTCAGAATACTGGCTTCGTGCAGGAGATTTTTCTTTTGTTCCTGTTGTGCTTCAAGATATAAGCTCTGGGTCTGTGACCACGAGAGTTTGTCCTTCACTTTTTTGCGAAGTTCCTCAAAAGAGAGGTGGCAAATATCAGTCAGATTATTAAAACCTTCTCCTAATGCTTGTTGATATTCGGACTTGAGTTTGTTCATGTTTATTCCTTTGAAATGTTAAGTAAATAAAACACTGATGTTGCCCTGAGTAACGTAGATATATAGAAAGGTTATTTATATCCATTAAAGTAAAGGCAACACGTATAACGTCTGATAGTGAGTTGAAAATAAACAACGAATAAAAAGTCATCATTCAACCATCAACTATTTCATAACGTTATTATCTATTATTTCATTAAATGGCAGTGGCAATGCAATAACAAAATTTATAATTGCATCCAAAGTAATATATTTTAGTTACAATAACAAAATGAAATAATTGCATTTGTTGCATATGGTGTATTATGAAAAATAAGGTGATGAATATTTTGTGGTGAGCAAAGGGAGCAATGAGGAAAGATTCAGGCCCCTTTTAGAGGCCTGTTTTAGTCTTTGGTTGAGATAGTTAATTAGCGAATGGTATAGCGAATATGAAGAATAATATCACTTAAAGTCTGTAACATGGCTTGCTGTTTGTCAGTTGCGTTTGGGAAGCTCAATAGCAATGTTCCTTTATCATCAACGGCAATGCCTTCAAATGGCAGGAATTTGCCATTATTGAAATCCAGCTGGAATTGTCCACTGTCATTCATTCCATGGGAAACTGCCAGTGATTTGCAGCTTTCGGCCAGCCCGGTTTCACCTCCTCCGTAGGACAGAATGGCTTGTACATCCTGGTATGGTCCTAATAGGGCTGGCAAGGTGACACTGATCTGCTTGATGCGTCGGGTTTCGCCAACAGATGCCGGGTAATCTTCCCGAATGTTCAAACTGGCAAGATTGACTGTGGCTATCAATTTATTGTCATTGAGACGGATGCCATTATTGTCATTGCCTAATTTATCTTTCCTTTTTTCGAGTAAGTCTGTGATTTCGGTTGCTAAATCAATTCTATCCTTACTAGGCTCTGTATAAACGTCTGCTAATGAAACAGTACGTTCCACTTCCAGAGCGCGTTTATCCCACTTCAAATGGGCATCTTCCATCTGTGCCAGATTCAGCATCAAGGTTTCACCTGCGAGCAGGCCAGCATGGGTTCCCTGCCAGGCACCAGGCTTAATGAAGTGGGTAGATTTATCGTTAGTTTCCCAGCAATAGGCCATTTCAGCCATCAAACAACGGGATACGGCCAGGTCGTAGAACTGGAAGTAAATGGCGGCTAGTCGGCCACGCAGCCAGTTGTACAGTGCCTGATTGCTGAACTTACGTTGCAGGAAGGTCAGTTGTGCATGGGTTTGTTCCTGCTGGGTTTTCAGGCTGGTTTTCTGCAATACTGCGGCTTCACGGCGTACTGCCAGTGAACCAAGTTGAGCGTCGATTTGGTTCAGCTCGGTTTGTGCGTTATTACGCTGGATTGCCCATTCCTGACGGCGACGGCGCCATATTTCAGATTGCGAGACTTTATCGGCCTCAATCAATAAACCGTCTGCGGCAATACCACCACCAATAGCAATCGCATTGGCGATAGCACCATAGTGTGATCCCCCGACAGCCAGGCCGTAGATATTCGGTACCAT
The DNA here is from genome assembly GCF_040256935.1 of Photorhabdus viridis. Classification (NCBI taxonomy): domain Bacteria; kingdom Pseudomonadati; phylum Pseudomonadota; class Gammaproteobacteria; order Enterobacterales; family Morganellaceae; genus Photorhabdus; species Photorhabdus viridis. The sequence goes on along the minus strand of NZ_JBEJZY010000020.1, from coordinate 53,258 downwards.
ATCCAGTGCAGCGGCAGCCATATGCAGGCTTTTTAATCCGGCGGTAATACTTTGGGAAGCCACTCTCATATCCAGCGCTTTATTTTCACCCGCATTGATATTTTCATCGTATAGATTGCTGTAGCTGTCAAAGCGTGATTGCGCCCCGGCTTTGGATTTCTCCAGCACAGTTTTTTCAGCATCCAGCTCTTCAATGGTTTTGTTTTGTACGCTGAGATTGATCAATATCAGTTCTGCCGCCTGATTCTGTAATAGCGTATTTAATGCCTCAGCATCCTGACGTTCGATAATATTTTGTAACGTGGAGCCGAATTGAATGAGCTGGCTTACCATGCCGCGTGCATTTTCCAGCATGTGTGGGAAACGCCACAGTGACATAAATGGTTGTGAGAGAGCTGCTCCGCCTTGGGAGTTGGCGACAGCGGCGCTGAGCAATGCTTTCGGATCTGCTGGTGTAGCGTAAATAGGCAGATGTAGAAGCTGACCGTCAATAGAGAGGTTATGGCGCAGGTTGTACAGCCGTTGTTCCAGTTTCTGCCAATAGCTCAGCATTACTTCATTGACCTGGGGCAGGAAAAGATCTGTCTGGTTACTCACCTGTGTAGATTCACCCTGTCGTAAGGCTGCTATTGCATGGGAATGTGCCTTTTGCCTCTCAGGATCAGCGGCCTCACTCAAGCTTTTTTCATCATTCCATGTTGAGTTGAGCGGTAGATGGGGTTTATCGCCTAGCAGATTCAGTGCCTGCATATACCACATCTTAGCTTCATTGAGCGCATCTCGTTCTAACTGACGATAGGCGTAATCTCCACGGTCTAGCAATAGATCAAGAGTGCGCATAAAAGTAGCGACTTTGTAATGCATTGGATCATATTGTGCTACAGCATCAGGATCGACCGAATTTAATGGATCATCGTTCCAACGGGTATCTTCCAGCAATGGGCGAACGTTCCAGTTGTAATGCTGAATCTGACCGTTCTCAATATAACCGGACGGGTTCCAGATATATTTCAGCCAACGGTTAGCTTCATCGAAGTTTTGTTCGTGCAGTAAACGCTGGGCAATCAACATTGGGACATAGTAGAATAGTTCCCAGAAATAGGGACTATTGGCACCGCTGAAGTCCATGGGTTCGGTTCCCAGTTTATTTTCTGTAAAAATAGGATCAATATTTTCCATATAACCTTTTGGATAATAACCTTGAAAATTAGTTTTATTAATAAACCAAAATTCTCCAATGTATCTTGGTTGGTCAGAATATTTTACAAATAAATAAATCCAACAATCGCCACTCTCCTGCTCATTTCCTGGCTTAGTACTATTACTACCATTTATTACGGATATATAAGTTTCAGAGAGATCAATTAATTGAATTGCATCATTTAATTCACCTTGATAAATGACATTTTCTTCGTCAGGTCTTTCTGCATCATTTCCTAACATTATTGTGATATTTCTGCTGTTACCGTGAAAATTCTGGTTATATATTGGTAATATTGCAGTAAAATTATCAGGCCATAAAGTAGGTTCCTGAATATTCTGGGTCTCTATATTCAGAATAGTATCGATTCCAGCAGTGGCGCGGCTGACTAATTTATGGGCAAACAGCGTATTAAGGCGAATGCGATAGGTTTCCCACTGCATATATTGTGCCCCGTTGGTATCATTGTGAACAGCCAGGATATTATAGTCGTTAATCTCATGGGTAACAGGATTCCGGTTATTCACCCTTATGACATTGTTAGTATCAAATTGACTATAGGTGAGTTCATAAATAGTTTTGTGTTGTTCAGGCTCTATATTTTCAAATAACATATTGGAGGAGATATACAGTCCTTTCATTAACTTTTGTATTAATGCTTTTAATTTTTTTTCTTCTTTTTCTTTTTGTTGATATGCAGAAACTGATGCTATATCTTCTGCACTAAGTCTTTCTGCTATTTCGTTTATATTTTCTTCTATTTCTGCTAATTCTTCTACTTTTCTCTTGTACTCATCCAGTTCATTTTGTTTGCGATAAAATATTACCAACAACTTATCTTTGTCTTGATAGTTTATACAATAGAATCCTAGTTTTAATGACTCTGATGACTCTAATAATTCCGAATTTGCTGGTGGATTTGACATTTTTAAAATAGCAGATACTTTGTCATTGACATCAAAGGTTATTGGTGTATTCCAGGTACTATCATAACGGATATGTGCTAGTTTTAGTTCATAATAATAATCTTCGATGGTTTTATTATCTGTCTGTTTAGCAATTTTCTTCTGCTCCAGCCAGATCAGATACAGGCGAGATTGGAAAATTACCGGACGGATAGTGTCTTTATAGGGATTTATTGGACAGTCAACTTTGTGCCACTCACTCCAGGCGTTAGCAGGAAACTTACCATCGTTGAATTTATTGTGATCTACGCTACGCCAATAATATTGATTCACTTCGGTTTTACTGTGTCCGATAAAATAGGTTAATCTTTGATCACTGTTGGCATTGTCATGATAGGCGCTGACGACTTCCAGATTAGCCACCTGCTCGAACGCTGTCAGATAAGACATAAAGGCGTCTTCTACCGTATCGGTATTCAGTTGACTCTGGCTGATGGATTGCAGCAGCGCATCCATCATTTTTGTCTGTCCGATGCGCATGGTCGGATCAATGTAATTTTCTGGATAGTAAACGAGCTTAGAGACGCCGGCCCAGGTGCTATAGCGTTTGTTATATTTATCCCAGTTGGTAAAGAACGGGTGGCAGATGGCACTTGTGACTGTATCACCCTCCATCTTTTTCAGTGCCCGGTTAACATACAGTTGAATGCTGGCGATAGCTTCAGCAATCGGCGTGGTTTTGATGGCAGCAGAAACTTGGTTATCGATCAATAAATACTGGTACAGGTCATCACGGTTTTTAATCGCTGAGTTTTGACTGACGATTTTACCGATATAGTACTCACTCAATGCAGCACTGTGAGATTCATCCAGAAAAGCGTGAAAGATATTTGCCTTTTGGGTGTCTAATCCGGCGGTTAATACCGTAGCTATGTTTTCCCACTTGTCATAGGCAGGGGGGAGGGTTGAGGTTAATAATTCCACCAAATTTGAAACGTTCTGCGGAGAAACGTGTAATTGACGCGCGATATTAACCCATTGCAGGATAGTGTCGATAGATGTCCAGTGGGAGAAAGCATTCGGCACTTGGGTACCGGCTTGCAATAGCAGATTTTCATCAAGATTCATTGCGTTAGCCAGTTGTTTTGCCGTTAATGTTTCCTTTTCAAATTCGGTCAGGACAGTAGAGGCGTTTTCACCCAGGGAGTTAACCCAATCAGTAAAACGTGTCAGCCTTATCAGTGATAATGCATTGTGTGTTGATGCTGTTATTTCGGTAAAGCCAAAGCGCTGTGGTTTTGTGACAAACAGACGTAAGGTGCTTTCGTTAAGGCCAGTGGAGTGATAAATCAGCGCCAGTTGTACCAGGCACTGGCAATATTGGACGGCTTGTTCTTTTGTTACAGTAGTTGATTGTTTTGGGTTGTGTTGGGCTTGCAACCATTCCCAGAATTTTGTTGCCGTTATTGCTGCACCGTCGCTAGGTTTTAGCTGATTTGCCCAAATAAGTAAGTGGTGAGCGGTATTTTCAGACGGTAATTGCAAAGCAGCAGCGATGTAAGGAGACATTTTCAACAGAAGATTTGCCTCATTTTCGCCGTTAAAGCCCTGCAAGCCATTGTAGACAGTATCTAACAGGTTCTGGATTTCTGGAGTCAGGGTTTTGTTATAGTCGGTGGTAGTCATCATGAATAACAGGCATATATTCCATTTCTGTGTACGCAACCACTGGGTAACGCTATAAAGTTTGTCAATCAGAATAGAAAAATTACTATCACTGATCTCAGATAAATTGGTTGATCCTTCACCTATGGAAATCAGCAGCAAATTCAGCTCATTAACAGTTAGTTGGTGGATATTTGCTAGTAATTTTATTAGATCGGAATTGGAAAGATTAATTATATTAGTTGATACTTTGCATAGTACCAATGCAGCCTCAGCATCAATACCGTAACGTTGCATATAGTATTTAACACGAAAGATTTTCTTTAATATTTCTGTATTGATATCTAGTTTCTTATTGATACTAAAGACGATTTTTTTCAGTACTGTTGGGAGAAGCTTTGTTGCATGGGACAAAAGAATGGTTTTATTAAGTTTTAACAAAAAAATTTCAGGTGAATAATCCTGAATTTGGAACTTGGCATAAGATGCGTCAGATAGATTCGAACCACTATTTTCTTTATAACGATAACTTAGAAGAGTAAATTCTTTTTGAATGTCTTCGTCGGTTAATTCAAATATTGGCGAAGAATAATTCGTGTTTTCTATGGTCGTTTTATATATACCTGTGAGATATTCACTTCTGGGATAGCTAAGCCTAATACTAACTTGCCCAGCTTTTTTCTTATAGTTAATATCAACATAAAAACGTCTGTTTTGAATAGGATATAAATTCATGTAATTGAGGTTTTTATAATTTGAGTCAGGTGTTCGTGTTATGCGCCTCAATTGTATTTTACCTGATGTATCAATGCTTATATTAATAAGTTGGTCATTTGTATAAGTAGAGTTACTTTCTATTAATACGTGATTTAAAAACTGTTCTAATTCTTCATTGGTTAAATTGTAATAGTGTTTCAAGGCATCCAGAGTGAGAAGTTCTGATGGATCTCTATCCCCAAAGTTTTCCTTAAAATTCTCATTTGCATTAACTTCTGTGATCTCTTCTGTCAGAGTATTAAACAACTCAGGCGAGACAGAAGCATTAATTCCCAATAGGGAAGTTTGATACATTAGTTTGGTGATTTCCGGTGACTCACTGAATTGTTCAAATACTGGAGCTTGCAATTGGATAACTTTACGCACATTTTCATAAGCATCGTGATACGGCATTGAACCAGAAGGGCGGAAGGTTGATAGAATTTCCATTATTTTAGTATGGTCTTCCAACCCGGTCAGTGTCTTAATTCCTTCAAGCAACACCTTATTAGATAGAGAAAGTGTAGAAACTTCATCATCCATATTTTGCTGGCTGAGTGTCAGTAATTTTAAATCAGGGCGACGTTTATCCAGATGATAATCGGAACTATCTGCATGTAAACCGCGTGCCTGCCGATAAAGTTCAGTCAGGTAAGCGGCGGGAGAGAACATAGAAGAGACCGCGCCTGGAGCGACATATTGACTGGCGCGGCCGCCAAATTTACTGTTATAACCTTGCTGATCGGCATGAGGCTCTGTAATGGCAAGATGTACCGCATTTTGTAATTGAGGATTGGCGCGTTTGAGAATACTTGCTTCATGCAGTCGGTTAGCTTTTTGTTCCTGCGGTGTGATTTCAAGGCGTTCTGGCGTGAGTGTGTTCATGTTTATTCCTTTTAGATGTTAAAAATAAAACACTTATGCTGCCCTACGTATCATGGATACAATAAAGAAGTTATTGATATTCATTACAATAAGGCAGCAAGTATGGCGTCTGATAACGGGCTGAAATAAGTCGAAAATCACGGGTAGATAAAACGGTATCATTCGGTCATTAACTATTTCATGGCGTTATTATCTATTGTTTCTCTAAATGACTGTGGTAATGCAATAACAAAATTTATAATAACATCAATAATAATTAAATTTACTAATGATAAGGTTATGATGTAATTACCATTGTTTTGAAAGGTGTTTTGTGAAAAGTAAAGTGATTAATATTTTGTGATGAGCGAAGAGCGTGGTTATTATATCGGCTATATATAAATTCTGTATAATATAATGATTTTCAATGAATTTAGTGATTATTTTTTTAAAATTATTTTTAGAGTGGTAATATTCCTAATTAATTTTAAGATGCAGGATTTAAGTTAATTTGGTATATATGAAAGAAACCTCCTGTAAAAAAGTGAATGTTGTGACTTAACTCAATATATCGATAATACCTATATACATATGGTTGTATTTGTGTCATTTTGATATTGAATTTTTTTCACAATGGGGTTCTGGAGAAATGTGATCAAATTAAAGAAAAAACAATGTTGCTAAATATGATATAGGTGTTGACAAAAGCCAAGTTGTTATTTTAGGCTCTGTTAAGCCTGTTTATTTAACTCGGTTATGTTTTTTCTTAAAAGCCCTTAAAAACTAAATTCGAAAGAGTGCTTATTTTCCGAAATTGGAAATTTAAGGATATTATGATGTTCCCCAAAAATACCCTCTCGATTCAAGAGAAAGTCCAATCCATACGGGATCGTCCATTTGAAACATTTGAGCCAATATGTTTACTGCCTGTAATACCTGAATCGGATTTTTCAGTGGTATCCCAGGTTCTGGAGTACGAGAAGAAAATTCGTCGATCTGAATCACAAATCTTTTTTATTGAACGGGCAAATCTACTTCTTTTGGGATTATTACTACACATAAATGAATATGAGATAACAAATGAATACTGACTGGATGAATGAAGAGGCTTCAAACTTATTCGATCAATATGATGATTATTTGGAAGATAGACTTGGGTACACACCGTTGATTGAGAACCTTAAGGAGAGCTTAGGGCCAAACATATCAGTTCTTGATTACGGTTGTGGTGGAGGGAAAGTGTCACGTCGGCTAATTGCTGGAGGCATAAAGACGGTAACTGGAGTAGATATCTCACAAACCATGGTAGACAAAGCTTCCAGCAACATCAATCGTGGTAATAGTTCTTATCATCAAATTACAACTGATGTCCTTAACTTCAATGATAATACTTTCGACGCAGCGATATGCTGTTACGTTTTCATTACTAACAGTGAAAAATCTAATCTTTTGAAAATCGCTAAGGAAGTTCACAGGACATTAAAACCTGGTGGCATTTTTTACGTATTGGATACCAATCCGGATTCCGTTGGGATTAAGTTCAGTTCTTTTATGAGTGGTGATCTAAATAAAAAATACAGTGATGGAGAAATCAAGCCAGTGTATTTAGAGCTGTCAAATGGAAGTATTTTTAAGATTTCAGATACGAATTGGCATAAAGATACATATTACAAAACCTTGAATGAGGCCGGGTTCAAAACTATTGAGCTTTTTGAACACAGTGACGCTGATGCTTCAAAGGATACTGAAGGTCTACGATATTACCCACCTTTCGTCATGTTCAAAGCGACTAAATTCTAGATATTCCATATCTGACTGATGGAATTCCTTGCTTGTTGCAAAATGCCGGTGAGGGATTCCACATGACTAGTTTCGAAGGTGATTTAATATTGTTTTGAAGGGTATTTTATGAAAAGTAAAATGATTAATATTTTACTTTGAACAGAGGCGTTAATGGGAAAACGAAAATACCCCGCCCGAATAAAAATGTTCAAACGGGCGGTATTACCTCCTTTGGAGAGATTTTCAATTAGAACAAATCATGCTTTTTGTTTCTCATTCATCATACGGTTCAGCAACGGCGCCGTGATCGCCATGATGATTGCAACAATAAAGGTTGCAATACCAATTTTGCCGAATACGCTGGTATAGACTGGCAATGTTTGCAGTGGATCAGTAATCCCTTTCGGTGCCGCAGTAAAGGCTGCTACATAGCCGCCGAGTAAGAATGAGGTTGCCTGAGTTAAGTACCACATCCCTATAATGAAACCCATCAGATACTGAGGAACCAGTGCAGCAACCATTGCCAGACCCAATGCGCCGATCATCAATTCACCCAGGCTTTGGAACAGATAAACCAGAACGATAAACCAGGGTGAAGTCAAACCTTGCTCATCAGCAAACCATAAACCGGCAGCAGAGGCAGTCAGGAAACCTAAAGAACACAGGAACATACCGACGGTAAACTTAGCCGGCATGGTCAGGTCTTTACCTTTAGAACCCCAGTGAGTGTACAGAGCCGCTAGTATTGGGCTGGCAACCACAACCCATAATGGGTTAAGCGCCTGGAAACTGACCGGATTGATATTAAAACCAAGCAGCTGATGATGAACGTTATGGATTGCGAAGAAGTTTAGAGAAGTTGGCATCTGAGCATACAGGATGAAGAACACAATGGCCTGAAGCATCAAAATGAAAGCGACAAACATTTTGTTACGGCTAACTTTATCCTGCTTGAATGCTTCACGGAAGAAGATAAACACCACGATCACAGACAAGCTAATCAGAACAATATTAGTAATTTTCACATTGTGCATCAGCCATGCACAGGCGAAAACCGTCGCAACAGTTCCCGCCAGAACCAGGATTAGGTTTTTGTAGTTGATTCGTTGATGGTCTGGTTCAGAGCCAATATTACGAACCGTATTGCGACAGAAGATATAGACCAATAAAGCAATAATCAGACCGATACCACAAATATTATAGGTAACGGCATAGCCGAATTTTTCAGCAATAACCGGCGCGATAGCGAGTGAGAACAGCGAGCCGATGTTGATTGACATGTAGAACAAAGTAAAGGCCCCGTCCAGACGAGGATCTTTAGGTGGATAGCATTTAGCCAGCAGGCTGGCTGGATTTGCTTTGAACAGACCGTTACCAACGGCAATCGTTCCTAATGCGTAGAAAATTAAATCAGGTTTTAGGATAGAAATGCCAGTCATAAAATAACCCACTGCCAGAACGATAGCACCTAACACAATGGTTCGTTTAGTTCCGAGTAAATGGTCACCGACATAGCCACCAACAGAGATCAGGCCATAAACCAACGCTGCGAATGCCCCGAAAGTGGTAAATGCTTGTTCCTGAGAAAATCCCAATTTTTGTACAAAATAAACGGCAAGAATGCCCTGTACGCCGTAGTAGCCGAATCGTTCCCAAAGCTCGACGAAGAAGATCGTGAAAAACGGCTTGGGTTGTTGTAATAAACCAAGCGAAGCGGGTTTATTCATAGTTGATTACCTCTGATTAGTCATTATTTATCTTGGAATACACCAGGAAATTCAGGGTAGTTAACATCCCTGTGAAATGATGTATTTCTAAAGTTATGTTTTTATGCACTTTATTTAGGTGAACATTGAGATAGGTAGGTTATTATGTGGTTAAAATAGGTTCTCAATGGTTGATCACACTAACATAAAGATTGCGTATAAAATTTAACAGCATATTCATCAAGTGAACATCAAAAATGGTTAGGAAGAGGATTTAGTTGAATTATTAACTGAATAAAGCAAGCAGAGAGGGCTATTCAGGCCGTTTCGGGCCTGAATATTGGAGGAGCAGCTTAGAGCCTAATCAGTAGGTTGTTAAACTGCGGCAGCAACAGTTTCCAGCATAACCGGACGGAAATTACGCTTGAAGTAGATCAGGCCATGGCCTTGTTCGCTTACAGTAATATGCCTGATGTGAACCAGATACACATTATGAGAGCCGACTTCCTGAACCTGCTCAATGTCACCTTCAAGGCTGGCGAGAGTACCGGTCAACACAGGTTGGCCCAGCGGACCTTTTTGCCAGATATTCCAGCGAAAGCGTTCTTCCATACTGACTCCGGTCATACCCGCAAAGTGGCGTGCCATCAATTCTTGCTCATGGTTTAAGATGTTGACGCACAGGCGGCCATTTTCCTGAAAAACCACGTTCATAGCACTATTGCGATTAAGACATACCATCAGAGTGGGTGGCGTATCGGTGATCGAGCATACCGCAGTGGCAGTAATACCACAGCATCCGGCAGGACCATCGGTGGTGACGATATTCACTGCTGCTGACAGGCTTGCCATTGCATCTCTGAAACGCAGGCGATGTTCATTTTCTACAGACATAAATTGGCCTCCTGCTACCGATTATTTCAGCAGCGTATCTAACTGGTTAATATCGTTATTGTTGTATAAGTGTGGTCTGAGCCAGCCGTTCTGATCATAATCAGAAAGGCAGCGATCAACCATATCCGCCATTTTCTTCATATTGCCGGAACCGTGGGCATGGCGCAGACATTGCAGGCGAATTTCATCTTGGCTGCCGGCGTAGTTGATTTCGTATAACTCATGGCGACCGCCGAACTCACTGCCAATGGCATCCCACATCAGTTTTAACACCTTGATCCGTTCAACGTGATCTATACCGTTGGAACCACGAACATATCGTTCCAGATATTTATTAATTTCTGGGTTATGCATATCACGGACACTGGATGGCAGATAAATCAGGCCACTGGTCACGTTTTTTTCAATAATATTTTTAATTTTCGTATAAGCGGTTGGGGCCATCACGCGGTAAGTTTGTATTGCCTGAGTATCCGGCATATAAGCACCGCCTTGCCACGGCTTGGCTTCTGCCCACATAGCATCACTCAGCGACCAGAACAGGTTACGCCAGGCAACCACTTCACCCAGATCCGCCTGGACACCGCGGAATTCTATCACGCCGGTACATTCCAAGCTCTTTTGCAGCAGGGCGGTAATAAAATCCAGTTTCACCGCCAGACGCACACAAGCCTGTAATGGGAACAGGTTGGCGAAACCCCCCTTAACCGCCCAGTTACGTGCGCGGTCAAAATCACGGTAAATCAGCACATTTTCCCAAGGGATAAGGACCTTATCCATCACCAGAATCGCATCGTTTTCATCAAAGCGGCTGGATAAAGGATAATCGAACGGGGAACCCGTCGCACCGGCTACCAGTTCATAAGACGCGCGGGAAATCAGTTTTACCCCATCGGCATCCATTGGGGCGACAAACATCAGGGCGAAGTCAGGGTTATCTCCCATGACTTGCGCGGAACCAAAACCGATAAAGTTATAGTGAGTCAGAGCCGAGTTGGTCGCGACCACTTTTGCGCCGCTGACGATAATACCGGCATCCGTCTCTTTTTCCAGTTGGATAAAAACATCACGGGTTTGATCGGCGGGTTTATGGCGATCGATGGGGGGATTAACGATTGCATGGTTAAAATAAACCCCTGTTTCCTGAATCTTTTTATACCAATGACGGGCGTTATCAGCGAATTGACCATAATATTCAGGGAATGCGCCTAACACACTGCCGAATGCCGCTTTATAGTCAGGTGAACGGCCCATCCAGCCATAGGTCTGACGTGACCACTCGGCGATAGCGTCACGCTGTTGGCGCAGATCGTCAGCGCAAGTGGCGAAGCGGAAGAATTTGTGAGTATACCCGCCATTACCGGTATCGGTATTCCAGCATAAAGCATCATGGGTTTCAGGCGCGTGCAGGGCATCGTACAATTGACCGACTGAGGCAGCAGAATTGCGGAATGCGGGATGTGTGGTGACATCTTTTACGCGCTCTCCATAAATATAAATTTCGCGGCCATCCTGAAGGCTCTTCAGGTACTCTTCACCGGTAAACGGGCGTTTTTTATCGGCGCGGAAATTTTCTGGTTTCATGTCTACCTCACAGTCTGAATAAAAAGCGCCGATCTTGATATAAATATAATCAATATTGGCACGGAAATGTTAATTTAATGTTTATTTTGTGTTTCTTAATTGAAACCTCAGAACGGTTTTTCTTGAATAGATTTTTGGAAGGTTCGCTGGTACTTTTCGTTGGGAAATGGCGATTTGTGATTAAAGTGTGATCCAGACGATGTTATAGGCAAATTCCACTCTGGCTGCCGATAAACCTCTACGCCGAAAGCGCTCCAGTCCCTGGATACCCCGTAAGATCATCGACACGACTTTCAAAGAAGGGATTGATACATGAGTCGGCAAGTTGCCGTCATCACTGATGAGGCAGGCGGTTTTGGTTCGGTAGTTGTCGAGGTGCTGCTGGATATCGGCTATCTGGTGACCGCGAAGGATGCGCACTAAGCTGGACGAGCGTTGTGGCATATTATTTATCTAGTACTACAGCCGTAGGTACCAGAAAGTTGCATTTTCCTTGATGCTCACAACTCTGAAAAACCGCATGAATTAAGCTTTTCTATGAGTGTCTTTTCTGTTGAGAGAAGTAATTACGGCTGTAGTACTAGTCACTGTCCCTTAATTATATAATCTCCGGAAAATAGAGTCTAATATAGCCTAATTTCACCATCGACAGATAGTTTCGTGCTGTTTTTTCTAGCGTGTTGCAACACGTCGATTACCTTTCAAAAAACCAAAACAGCGTTCGACAACATTACGGTCATAATAAGCCTATTCATCAAATTGTGTACGACCATCACTATTCCCTTTTTTATTGATTTTATAAGGAATGCGGCGCGGTAATTGTAGATATTCCCCTCACTGGACATTAAACTAATTTAATAAAAAATAACCCACATCTTGATAATATTTTGGCGGAACATATAGGTCATAACCCTTTTCTTTACAAAGGGATCTTAATTCTATAATTGATCCGACAGATAATTTCTCACAGATACTTTCAAAATATTTTTCCACAATACGGCATGATATCTCCATTTCTACAGCTATATCTTTGTTATTGAGGCCGTAGCAAAACAGGTAAATGACTATCCATTCTTTCTCTTTTAATATATCGTTCGGCGGCCTAAAATTAACAGGAACAAATATATGATGTTTAATATAATGAGATATTGTAGAAGACTCTATTTCTCTGGCATGAGAAGCTACACCAATACATTGATTATTTTCATCCATGAATGGGAATTTGCTATAAAAATAAGATCTAAATTGTTTACTTTTATTTACTGGGTAAATGCCTATGGCGGATATTCTCTGCATACGCTTTAAAACCTTACTGTCGTGCTCTTCAAACAAATGGGCAAAATGACTAAATGGTGTGAGTAATTCTTTTTCAGAATATCCAATAACATCAAAATTTTTAGGGAGTTTGTTAACTTTAATAAATGCTCTGTTTGCATAAATTAAACGACATTCTCTATCTTTTACAAACCACAGTTCAGAGCTTCTATCCCACATATTTGTTAGTTGATGCGTAACTAAAGGAAAATTTTTGCATCTCGATTGATTCATATACAAGCAGCCCTTAAGATATTATTTTTCCATTAAACTATTTAATATATAAGTGTATGTCCTGGCAGGTAATAGTGCCCCCAATTTATCATAAATAACAAATAACGGAAAAAATGATATAACAGAAGACAAAAGCACACATAATCGATGAAGATTACGCATTATATTTCTTCTGCATCGTTCAATTAGGCATTCAAAATAAAATTATTTGGTAGATTCACATAATAAGTGCAACATCGTTAATCTGGAAGTAAATATGTCCGTATTCTCTTAAATAATTCATTTGGTGTTTTCCCACCCCGTGTTTTGCGGTCAATGAGTGTTAATTATCTTGATAAATCAGTCTATAAATCGTCTCTTGATGCAAAGATATCTTTTCATGTTGCTCCAAATAATCAGCCACCTGTTCAGGGCTTAAGTCTTTCCAAAACATAAATCTCAGGCCGTAAGCTTAATGTGTTGTTCACTAATACCAATAAGATCAAGCAGAGCCATTAAGCGTAGATGTCCATCCGGCATTTCGATGACCTTTCTGATTTCCCTTTTTAATTTTCCGGCTAGAGCCGTACTTAGAAGGTGGATATTCTCTGACAAAATATCAGGAGGATTTCTGAACTCAAGGCATTCATTATTTGCACTCAACATCTCTGGACGGCAAAGTTTAAGTTCAGCAATAACGCTTTCAGGTACTTTGCAGGGATAACTCCCGAATCGAACAAACCCAATGGCACCATCAATCGCCGATATCTTGGTTGTATGAATATCTTCAGGATTAAAAAAAACAAACATATAGCAAGGAAACAAAGCTTTGGGTTTTGCCCTACGCAATGACTTGCGATCTGGACGAGGAACAAAGCATTCCCTGACGGGCATATAACATTCTACTCCCTCGCGAGAGAGAGTATTCATTATTGAAGGGGAACGGCGTTCATGATGATAGAGAATATACCACGATTTCATATAGTTACCCAGATTTAATTTGTAGGACAGGCAACTCCTCCGCCCAACTCGTACCAGTCGGGAGTTGTCTGACGTTACATCGGAAAATTGAAATAAAGAAAAATAGTTATCGATGGAAATCGTACCAGATTAAAACACAAAAAAACACACAAACTGTCCTTTTTTATGAATCCTTTTGATTTTTAAATAGTTTCTTAATAGAATAGGATTGCTGTATTGCCGAAACACATTAGAGAATGAAAAATGTCCTTACCTGTCAAAAAAACAAAAGATAATGTAGTTAAAAACATTAACTATTTAATAAAGAGCAGAGAAGAGTCCAAATTATCTTTCTCAGAAAAGTCAGGTGTAACAAGATCCACTGTATATAAGATTCTTGATGGCAAGATAAAAAACATACAGAAAGGCACAGTAGAAAAAGTTGCCAATTTCTTTGGCGTTTCTGTAAAACTATTGGAAGAACACGACATTGCTTCCATAGAAGAATCAGAGAATAATCCTGACGGAAATATAAACCCTATAAGCGTACCCATCATAAAAGAAAGCCAACTTCATAAAATTTTTTCAAGAAAAATTAGCCAATTAATCGTTGAGTGTGATAACACATACTGTTACACAAATGAAAGGAACATCATTTGCATCAAGTTAGAATCAGATAAAAAACCATATTATCTTCGCGGCGAGATGTTATTTGTTCGCCGTTTTTTTAAGGGTAATGATGATGAATTACTCGTAACAATTAGGAATAAAAATATTGAGATTAAAGGTGAAATAATCTCTGACGACTTGTTGATTGGTTATATTATTGAGGAAAGGATTGATGAGAAAATTTAAGTTAATGGGATTTAAACGGGGAAAGTGTGTAAAGGCAATAATATTAGTTACTACAACAGGGAAAACATTCACGTCTCCCTTGGATAAAATTGTAGAAAGCGACATAATTGAAAATCTTTCTCACAGGGAAAATAAGGAGATATACAGAAAGTTATACTCGAGTGGAACAACAAAATCATATTATGAATTTGAGGAGCGAAACGAAAGAAATTGGTTTTTATATCTTTATCTTTGCATCTTTTTATCAGTGTTATATCTATCATCTAACATTATTGGTATAAAACCAGCCCATGTATTTGGATTAACAGTTCCTGCCGCCATATTCATTTATCCATTAACATATATAATTTCAGATATACTTAACGAATTTTATGGATTACGTTTTGCAAGAAAAGCGATTAATTCTGCTTTTCTGAATAACCTTACATTTTGTTTTCTGCTTTACCTAAGTACGAAAATACCAGCACTGGATAATTGGGAATTTTCTTCCAGTTTCAACAATATTGTGTTCGATATGATGGGTGTTTTGTTTGCCTCATCTGTATCATACATAGTTTCTGAACACACAAACGCTTATCTTCTTTACCGGCTAAAATTATTGACAAAGGCCAGATTCCTCCCATTCAGGGTAATAACTAGCACGATCATATCATCCTTTGTTGATAGTTTTATATTTATAAACCTGGCCTTCCACCACATGGGGCAACATATGATATGGAGTATGATTGGAGGTCAGCTTCTTATTAAACTCATTTATGCAATTATTGGCATCGTACCTATATACATGTTCAGATATCTATTTAATAAATTTATTTACCAGAGATCAAAGGAGCTAAAATGAGCGATTCCCATTTCACTATTTCAGAATTACCACTTGGTAAAGATACAACTTATCCAGAAAAATATTCACCAGACTTACTTCATGGTGTCCCCAGATCTCTCGGCAGATCATCCTTATCAATTAAGGATACACCTGAGTATGGCGAGGATATCTGGAATCTTTATGAGCTATCTTGGTTAAATAAAAATGGTTTACCACAAGTTGCCACAGGAAGAGTGGCCATTAATGCTCACAGTGAAAATCTGATAGAGTCCAAAAGTTTCAAACTTTATTTGAACAGCCTGAATCAGACAAACTTTGAAAATTGGGACGATGTGCATAATACCATCGTTAACGATCTCCAAAATTGTGCTTCTGGAAACGTAGCATTGGAACTCTATCCTGTTACTGACATCAGTGTTCAACAGGCTGGAAACTTTGAAGGAGTATGCATTGATAATCAGGATATAAATATCGCTGATTTTAAATTCAGTAATGCTTACCTGAACAATGCAATAGATGATGAATATACAGAAGAAACACTTGTCAGCCATTTGCTGAAATCGAACTGTCTCATTACAAATCAACCTGACTGGGGATCGGTTCAGATTCATTACCAGGGTCGTCGTATTAATAGGGAAGCACTTCTTAGATATTTAGTATCATTCAGACAGCATAATGAGTTCCATGAGCAATGTGTGGAGCGTATTTTTAATGATCTGAATTATTTCTGTAAACCAGAATATCTTGCAGTTTATGCGCGTTATACTCGCAGAGGAGGCCTGGATATTAATCCTTGGCGTAGCAATATGCCTTTTAAACCTTCCCATTTCCGACTGGCAAGGCAATAATCAATATGCTGTAATCCCTTTTATTCTTTTAAGGGATTACAGATAAATATTAGTGCCAAATCTGGATCAGTTCAACCTCATATCAAGATACTGAGTGAGCCTAAATTTAGGCCCACTCAATCAAAAAAGGCATTGCATCCAACACCTTATTTATCATAGAGATATTCTTATTGATTAATGCTTTCTTTTATTTTAAGAATCCATTCATCTTTTCTACAGCAATCATCTGAATATTTCATTTCTCTCAAATAATCGTTTTCTATATCATTAGCATAAGACATCATAAAGCAATCATACTCTACCCTATCTTTTTTCTTATTTTTCCATTCAAGATTAACTTCATAAATATTAAATGGAATCTTTTTACCACGAAAATGGTATTTGCCATGCCATACTGAATGAACATATATGTTAACTAACTGAAATCCTGTAATTTTTCTAATATCTCTTATTGATGCTAAAAAAGCAGGATCGGTTTTATCGTTACCTACAAAATTTCCTCTAAGTAACATCTTAGTTTCAGCTTCAAAATTGTCCCCAAACATACCAATCATAGTTCTAATAGAACAAAATGAAGAAAAGAAAATTATGATACAAAAAATGGCCTTCATAAATTTCCTTTCCAACGAAAGAAACACACGAACAGATAACAAAAAAATGGACACGAAAAAGATGAAGCCCCAAAAGTTAGGCCAAAAATACATCATTTTAATCTGCCCTCAAAATAATTTAAAATAAAACAGTTAATGGTTTCAATATTTGTGCGGGCGCGGCATCAATTCCTCATATGTCACACATGTTGATACAGTATATACGCGCGCATTAAGAGCATTATTCACGACCGCCGAAAATTCATTAATCTCTATTGACAAAGGCTCATATCGCAACCATCCCAAAACACAGTCAAACAGTGCTTCCAGGCGTACCACAAATTCAATCGCATCGCGTGGAGGGATCTCCAGCCGTCCGCGCTTGATTAATTCTTCTGCATTATCACCTGTCGTGTCGCAGGCGACTTTGATAATCAATTGCCGAATGTAATTCACTGATATTGAATTGGTTTCTCCCAAAATCTTTCCGCATGACAAACTACCTGATTTGCATTGAAGCACACTGGCGCCAGCCTCTGTACCAATGGCGCGAATAATAGCAATAGGGTCAACTTCGGCCAGTTTAAAACGGCCTTTCACCTCTGCGGCTGTGTGAACCAGAGCACGTTGAATCGAGGTTTCAATTTCCTCAGTTATGCCATAGGGCACCAGTCCGAGCTGCTTGACGCATTGCTGGCATTGGCTGTCAGAGAGTAAATTGGCATGATGAGCAAGCAGGTATTCCTTGCAGCGCTTAAACTTACTTTGCCAACCTGTAACTTCATCTGCAATTGTAGAGGCAGAGTTTACATTCACAGCGATTTCAGGAATATGGTGTAACACCAAATCACGCAAAGCCGCATTTTCCGGCACTGTAATCAATTGTTGCAATGTGGCAGTCAGGTCACGGCGATGTAACAGATTGACACCAATTCGTTCAGCGGCAACTGGTGATAGCGGCGCTTGCGCCATCCGTATCAATGTCTGTTCCGGCCACATCGCTGAAAGCAACAATCCCAGTTGCCCTGCTGTGGTGTGAAGGATCCCCCACTGGTTTTGGTCAGTTGCGGCTCTCTCCAATTTTTCAACAATGTAGTGAAAGGCTTTCCAGGCGCTGTCAAAACCAGCAATGCAGGCTGCTGTTACCTCATCACGTACAGACTGATTCAGGCAAAGTGCTGCCAGCGTTGTGGCAAAGGGCAATGAATAGACGGTGATACGTTGAGTAGAAAAATTAATCGCCGCCCGGTAAGTAGCATAAGCGCGAAACAGCTCACGCCAAGGAGCATGATCAACCATTTCATATACATGTAAAACGTCATCATTAGGAACATACGAGAAATCATAAGCAGTATCGAACAGCACTCGTAACCAGAGCACCAGTTGATGTAAATCCTTAGCTTGCCAGCCTGCGCCATCAGTACGCTGCATGCGCAAAAAAAGCGTCCAGGTGCCTAACTGACAGACCCGATTCAATGATACCCGCCATGTAGGTTCCCATTCGACGATACGTAATGCCAACGCTTCGAATACATGTAAACGACCAATGTCCTCTTCCGGAGCGTTCGGTAGTTCGGCAAATTCAACAATCAACTCTTTCTCATTGAAAAGGAAGCTGGCCTTGTGTACCACAAAGGGGAGTGAGATCTCTAAAATGTTCCGTGTTAACCTCAGCAGACAAGAACGCGCATCGCCAAAACCATCTGCGATATTTATCAATTTACGTAGAGGAGCAGGCAGTTCAGAACCTGTTCCAGTTCGGAAGCGAGCCAGCATCCACTGATGTAAGAGATTGTGTAGTTGATGTGCATTTTCTAGAGGGAGTTGACCAAGATCCATATTACCGGCAATGGGTATGAGAACTTGCCAGCGTAAGAAGTCATCGCCCAAACATTCCGCAATATCTTCTTTTAACTCAAGAAAAAAATTGTCGGGCATGGATTGATAACGAGCACGCTCTATCCATCTTAGAAAAGAGCGTAATGCAGCCTCCTCCGTGGCAGAAAGAGTCGACAGTTGAGCAAAGGCAATCCAACCACTTAGCAGATCGAGGTAACACTGATATGTGACGGGATCGCGCCGATCTACCACATCGGTTAATACAGCTTTAAGCACCTGATCATAAGTATCCACCAGGTCAATACGACAAAGTCCCTTCAATGTTGGTAAGTTTGCGTCATGCAGGGCCTTCACCAGGCTGGCTGTAGCTTGCAGTAAATCGGCTGCTTCGCTGGCGCCAGCCAATGCAGCAGCCACCTTAAAGCGTTTCAGAGGAGCCAAAAAAGCCAGATAGGCAGCAAATGCTTTGGGTGCGCATACCAGGCTAGCGAGCGCAGTCGGTGCTAGCTGGTTGTGGTGTATTATTTCTAATAGAGAGACAAGAGAAAGCCCGGATTCTGCTGCGCCGACCAAACAATGTACGATATCTAGCCGATCGGCAGCCTCGTAAATGGGCAGAATTTCTGTATCTGCGAGTATATGAAGTATACATTCCAGCAACAGGTGTGCATCGCTATATGGTTCGGTTATCGCAGCATCAACCCATGGAGCCAGTCGGATGGATGGCAATTTCTCAATCCATGCTTCGGTTTTGATTAATTGCATAAGTAGACGCAGATCATTGAGTTGGATAATCCTGTCTGCAAGTGTTGGGATAGCCTTGCATAAGCACGGTAACGCAGATTGCGGACTGCTTTTGGCTGTAAGAACACAAAGATAATCTGCTGTTACATCAGTTGCCGACCAATCAAAAGGTAGAAACTCCATGGCTCTCTCACCTGCCTGTGCAAGGAGCCAACCGGTCAAACTGGGGCTCCGGACAACATTACCCTTTTGTAGCCAGGTGTCTGTTGGAAAAATTGAGCGTTGTTTAAGAGTGGTATAGGCTTTTTCCGTTAACACGGGTAAACCGGTCAACGCGTTTTGCAGAAGATCGGTAATACGTTGAGATGTAAGCTCCGCTATTGGCAGGGATTCACGGCCGTCAAACACATGTTGTACTGAGGCCGGCAAATTAACCGATTTGGCTGTTTCCGTTTTCAGTACGATAAGCGGCTTTTGTGCACTAAAGTAGGCCAGTTCACCCATACCATCAATGACTACCCAAGGAACAGCGGGTAGATCTGTTAGTTGGATAAGAAAAACCGGCAAATTTTGTTGGCGGAACATGATGCCGGCATGTTCACTGGCTACCCCATATTCAATGAAGACAGCGGTAAGCGCCGTTTGCACCGACGGGGGGAGACGCAGGTAACGAGACCAGGCATCATCCAATGTCGATGCAGAAAGGAAGCTACCTAAAGAGGGCGCAGTAGGATGCAATAGTGCTGTTACCGGTACTGCGCGCATACAACGCGCCAACTCGGTTCGTACCTCGGCTGTTAACCGTTGAACACGGCGTTCAAGCGTGTAACCCGGTGCAGGGCGCGCCTGTACTAACCAAAGTTTATTGACGTGCACTTGGCGTAATTGTGAGCCATACCACAAGGGAGCAGATAATGTCGGCCAATGATAGGCGACCGAGTTTACTCTTGAACCAGGTGATTGCGCCGACGCAAAGCCAAAACCAAACGCCAGTTCTCCCCGGACGCCATCGGAGGTAGCCAAGGTCAGTCCGGTGGCTGATACCAGGCCATGATCTGTTTCCAATACCCACTCAGTATCTAACGCAACTTCAGCGAAATGTTGATGCAACTGCATGATAATTTTGTACAAGTCATGACATACATCAGCGGTCAAATAGGGTGCCTGTAAGGGTTCCACGAGAGAGGGAATGCCTTCAATCAACCGCTGAACAAAACAGGTGATTGGCTGCGGTTGATAATCAGAATTTATTAGCCGCTGCTGTGCAATAGCCTGAGATTCAAATCCACTAAAAGTAACCGTAGCAACAGTATCGGCAAAATCTGCTGTGCGATGGCAAATTACACTGGCATAACCACCCGCATTGACGAAAGTGCCGCCATCCTCCAGACCAGCGCTACGAACAATCCAGGGAGGCGGGCCACAGACTTCCACTACCTGTTTAAGCCAATCGTGCCGCTCGGTAATATGCTTGCTGTAGAGGGTGCATAGCAGAGCAGCATCAGCCTGTGGAGAAACCGCTGTGATAGCAAGCGCTTCATCGGCAGGAAGTGCTACCAAAGGGGGAATAAGGGCCGAAAAATCGACGTGCTGGGCAAGTTGGTGCAATCGTTCAAATTTTGCAGTCATACGTTTTATTTTCTTATTTTTAAAACCAGAATCCTAGGTGAGTTTTGGCGTTGACAAGTATGAGTCGCGACTTTCCTCCCACCGCTTTATTTTCTATAACATGCGATGCTGTGTTAAATTGCCTGCTCGATAGTCAATACATGGAAAATAACAATGGATAATTTTAAACAGTTTAATAACTACCTGTATCGACATTATGTGCTTTCATATAACCTGCCAGTATTTTACTGGCTGATTTTTTTCACTCAACACTGTGTATACGTCCTGTTAATCACCTTGGCTTCTCTGCTGACTGAATTTTTCCTTGAGTTGAATTTCACTAACGACAAAATGAGATATAAAACCATCGAATCCATGCATCACATAGCACATTTAAAAATCAATTATTATTTTGTCGGAAAACCTATCTGGAACTGATGGTTTCTTTTTCCATCTACCTTATTATGATAGTTCATCTTTCCATTACAACGCCCATATTCATGATTTCCATGTAATTTCCCTAAGTTACTACTATTAAGGCCTACGGTAAAAAAACAGCGGAAACACAGATTAACCCTTGCTAATACAGTTATTCTTGCCTGATTAATGATTAAATCTTCACAATCAAAACTACCGATAATGATTTTGATCATAAAATACACGTCAGAATCACTAACAATAGAATATTCCAACAAACCACCAGAAAAAACGAACTAAATCGTCTGATTCATATCATTATTAATGATAAAACATTAGATTGGATAATAAATATCACTACTATTTCCTCTGCTCAAATCATTTAATCAATTGTTTAAATCTGAAAATTACATACAACCACACCAAATCAAACGATTAATTTATAATTATAACATTATGAAATAACAAGATATTTTTATAAAACAGAAAAAAAACTCTCTTTTTTTATTTAAGTTGTTGAAAAAGATCATATTTTAGTTAATACTCCTCTCCATCGCATGAGAATAGCCCTAAAGAAAGATGAAAGTTCCAACTTGAAAACAAGTTAATGATATTAAGAAAAATTTATTGCTATCGTAGTTATAATCAAGATGGCAATTTGGTTAATTGTATTAATATAGCAGCCCTATGGTTGGCTCAATCAGAACATTGGTGTAAGATACATGTACCGAGCTTAACAATGATAGTTCGTTTTCATTAATGCAGTTATTTCACTAGTGGGCATCCGCTTAACAGACAATAAAGATAAATTTATCCATGCATATATCTTACCCAAAAGAGCTTTTCACTGCATTATAACAATCACCTGGTAAAAGTTTCATGGTTGGTATGAAAATTTATCATATCTGAGTATTTGCGATATTTTAACAAAAATAAGAATCATTATTAATAACGTTAAGAGATTTGCAGTAATAGATGATACTTGGGAGAAAAAATTGCTTCCTAGGCTAAAATTAATATCAAAGATTATTATTAACAAACATGATGATATATCCAGAAAAGATCACAGAAATTACTGACCAACTATTTATCAGTAAAAAACGCTTAGTAGAAAATTAAAAGCATATGCAAAATAGAGGTAAAAACTCAGTCGAGTTATATATCACTATGTAAATTAATTCAATTATATAATCAACCATTAAATTATAACTCTGGTTGGGTATATGGTTTTATTATACATAAACACACATCTTTATTAAGGTAAGGTATTTTTAAAATGAAAAAGAATTTTATTTGGGCTTCTTTGGCTATGGTATTGGGAATCTTTACCAGCTTCAATGCGTTATCTGCTGATGGAGTCATTAAATTCAGAGGGACAATTTTAGATTCAACTTGTTCTATTACTGGTGGCACTGGCGCTGGTGGCAAAGAGTTTGACATAAATTTTGGAGTTGTAACTACAGCATTAAATAAACCGGCTAATACGTCCTTATTAAACAGCAAGAAACCAGTTACGATTAACCTTACAAGCTGTCCTGATTACTCAAATATTAAGGCTCAGTTTACAGCAGGAACGGTAGACAATGGATCTACCAACGGTCATACTAATTATTTCCCGACAACACTTAAAAATGTCGCGATTGCTCTATATGACAAAGATAATAGTAACCAACAAATACAACCTAATGGTATTATTAAGGTAAAGAATAGGGCTACAACTATTAATCTTGATGCTGATTTAGTATCAACAAAAAATCCAATTACTGTTGGTGCCTTTACCAGTGAAGTAAGATTCACAATTACTTATCCATAAGTAAATATTTACCTCACATCCTGTGAGTCATTTTTAGTTTAAGGAACAAAAATGTTTCGTATTATTATCTCATTTATTCTTGCCATATTTGTATTTCAGGCACAAGCAGGAATAACTTTAGGTGGAACTCGCCTTATCTATAATGGCTCACAAAAAGAAGCCACTATTTCTATCACAAACTCGGACACAGAAAGGCCTTATCTTGTTCAATCGTGGGTAGATAATATCGATAACAGTCAAAACAAAGTACCGTTTGTTATCACACCGCCACTGTTTAAGGTATCGAAAGAGAGCGAACACCAGATCCGTGTTTCATATATCGGCAATCATCTGCCAGCGGATCGGGAATCAATATTTTTGCTAAATGTCAACGCGATTCCAGCCGTGGAAAAAAATGACAACAGCAAAATGATCATCACGATAAAAAACATTATCAAACTGATTTATCGTCCAACCGGGTTATCTGATAATGACGCTAATAATGCCATCAATCGTTTAGAAATATCACGTAATACCAATGGCATTCAATTAACCAACCCCACAGCCTATTACGTTAATCTTAATGAAATGAAAATTGACGGGAAATCAATCGATAAACCCGGGTTTATTCCGCCTTTTAGCGATAAGGTATTTCCAACTAAAAGTAGTATAAAAAAGGTCACTCTGACGGCTATCAATGACTACGGTGGAACAACAGAAGAGCGCCTGTTTAGTTTCTAATAAAATAATCTGATGAGAGTATTGTGAAAAAGATAATCAGCTTTGCTTTAATTGCTTATTGTTTATCATTACCAGTATATGCAGAGCTGTACTTTGATATCAATGCACTACAATTATCAGATGAAGACCGGGAAAATATTAACCTGGATAGCTTGGCAAAAACAGATTCTCACATTCCAGGCATCTATAAAGTGAATGTTATTGTCAATAAGAAAGATATCGGCATTAAAAATCTCTCCTTTATCGAGTGTGGAGATAAACTTTGCCCTGAACTATCTGTCAGCTTACTCAAGGAAATCGGGGTAAAAACGGAAAGCTTTCCTGAATTAGCGTCACTTTCTGAACAAGAAATCATTTCTCAACCAGAGAAATATATCAAACAGGCATCAACAGAGCTGGATTTAAGCCAGCTTACTTTGCACCTGAATTTTCCTCAGGCGGCAATGAGATCACAAATCAGGGGCGATATCTCTCCTGATCAATGGAATGATGGTGTGCCTATGTTTTTCACCAATTATCATCTGACAGGGATGCAATCCTGGAATAAAAATCAGAGTGAACAGAATCAATATCTGAATTTACGCAGTGGCTTTAATTTAGGTCCGTGGCGTGTTCGCCATAGTAGTTATTACAGCCGTAATAGCACGACATCTGAATGGAAATCACTTAAAGCCTATGCTGAACGGGACATTCGTCCATTAAGATCTCGTCTGGTACTGGGGGAAACATCAACCGACAGTATGGTATTCGATAGTTTTACTTTTAATGGCGTTAAATTGATGTCTGATAGCCAAATGCTGCCAGATAGCCAGCAAGGTTTTGCCCCTGTTATTCGCGGTATTGCCATGACTCACGCCAGAATAGAAGTCCATCAGAAAGATAATCTTATCTATCAAACTTTTGTTCCACCGGGCGCCTTTGAAATTACCGATATTTATCCGAGCAACCTTAATGGTGATCTGGAAGTATCCATTTATGAAGAAAATGGCAAAGTCAGGAAATTTACTCAGCCCTTTTCTGCCTCACCGTTGATGATCCGTGAAGGTCAAATAAAATACCTGGTTAATCTCGGTAAATTCAGTGGCGGCAAACAAACCAGTAAAAAAAGGTTTATTCAAACAGAGGCGATTTACGGGTTATGGGACAGCACCACGATTTATGGCGGCGCCATTATTTCTCCTGACTATTTAGGCAGTGCATTAGGCTTAGGGCATAATCTTGGCTCATTTGGTGCAGTGTCAATAGATGTGACAAATGCAAAAACGCATTTCTCAACCGGAGAAAAGAAAACCGGCCAGTCTTATCAGATACGTTACAGCAAAGGTTTTACCGCGACCAATACAACGGTGACATTGGCCGGCTATCGCTATAATACCAATGGTTATTACAGCTTTAGCGATGCTAATAATAGCCGCCAATTTACTGATAACCACCGAAATAACGCGCCAAAAAACCGGATGCAAATAACAATGGGCCAGAGCTTAGGTCAATATGGCAGTTTTTCATTATCTGCTTGGCAACAAGATTATTGGCAAGATAAGACCAGCAAGAATCAATCATATTCTATGTCTTATAACACCAGTATTCGTGATATCTCTTTATCATTGGGATATAACTATCACCGTAATCGTTCAAAAATTAATAACGATCAGGTTTTTTCACTTAATATCAGTGTTCCTTTGGACAAGTGGCTGCCATCAGATAATCACAGTGCAACCGTAGATTATAACACCTCTTATAATACAAACGGTGACAGCCAGCATTCGATGTCATTATCCGGCTCATTACTGGAACAACAAAATCTAAGTTATACGATTTCTCAGGATTACAGTTATGAAAAATCAGAGAAAGAAAAACAATCAGGTAATGCCGCCAGTCTGTATTATAGAGGCTCATATGGTTCAATTAATGCCGGTTACACCACGGATCATGGTAAAAATCAACGCATTAATTATGGGTTAGAAGGTGCAATTATTGCCCATCCCTATGGCGTTACTCTGGCTCAAAATATCAGCGAAAGCGGCGCCAGTGCCTTAATTCGCGCCCCTGGGGCAGTCAACGCAAAAGTCCTTAATAATACTTCTATCAGTACAGACTGGCGGGGATATACCGTTGTTCCTTATATATCGCAATATCGGGAAAATTCGTTATCTCTTGATACCAATACATTCAGTGATGACGTCGATATTGATAACCCGACGGCTAAAGTTATTCCAACGAAAGGCGCATTGGTGCTGGCGGATTATTCGATTCGCGTTGGTCATCGAGTATTTTTATCTTTACAGCATAAAGGTAAAAAACTCCCGTTCGGAACAGTAATCACCAGCAAGAATGGCGTCAATGGTATGGTGAATGAAAGAAGTGAAGTCTTCCTTAGCGGTGTGAGTGACACAGCAGAATTAAAAGCCGATTTAGGCGATAAACAAAGCTGTTATATTAATTTTGACAGCAAATTATATCAGAAAAATAATGGTATTATCCTGGCTTCATTGGGTTGTCAGTAACTAACATAATATTTATCTCGGAACAATATGAAAAATAAATTAATTACACTGGCAATATTAATATTGACACTATTCAATATTACAGAATCAATTGCCACATGTACATTAAACAAAAAATTTAAAGCTATTGATTTAAATGTTAATATAAATGAAATTATCAATGCAGATTTTAACACTCGAAGACCTATTACCATTGCTGAATATGGTCCAATGGAGTTGGCTAACAAAGTGGGAATTAAAGCCGATACAACTATTGCTACCTGTGATAATAATGAAAACATAATTTATAAAACAAAATCAGGTGAAATAAAATTATACAAAGATAGTGGCTGGATAAATACAAGTGTAGATAATTTATATTTTTTCGTATCTTATGATGGAAATGGTAGTTCTCATGATGGTATCAATAAAAAAATAACTTTAAGAGATATCGGGAAAATAAAAATTAAGCTTATTCAAGAAAGCGATATCCGATCAGGCTCCACACTAAAAAAAGGGCTAATATCTTCTTTATCAACAGATGATGGTAAAAAATTAATAAATATCATATATAACAAGGACAATATCATTGGCAGTAAAAGCTGCATGACATCAACACCCTATCAAGAAATAAAGTTCGAAAAGATTCACTCTTCTGCATTTAAAGGAGAAGGTTCTACAGCAGGCGATAATAGTTTTTATATTGTGATTCAATGTAAAGATGAAAATATCCCTGATATTAGTTTCTCAGGGGAAGTCGTGAGCTCAAGCCTAAATAACATTATTAAATTACATCAATACGGCGATGGAAATACAGCCAACGGTATTGGTGTTCAATTGTTACATGAAGATAGACCTGTTTATATGAACACACGTATTCCTATAGCTAAATGGGGAAGTGAAAAAGATCTCTATTATTTACGACTTACTGCCCGCTATTATCAAACCAATAAAACAATAACTGGGGGAAAGGCTAACGCCACAGTACATTTTACAATTGAATATAAATAGCTTTACAATCTTCTCCATTGAGATTAGCATATTAACATTATGCTAACATATAAAAAGAGAAACTCTCCACAGTAGTATTAAGCAAGAATTAAAAGCAGATTTATACCAAAAATAAATCTGCCATATTAATTTCATCAGTAAATTATATCAGAAAGATAATAGCATTATTCTGGCTTCATTGAATTATCAGTAATTAAGAATAAATCTCAACTGGAATCTATATGAAACGCTACTTAATGATAATCACAATATTTACATTAATATTACTCAGCATGACAAATACATACGCACGCTGCTTATTAAACGCAAGACAAATTAGCTTAGACATTGATCTTAATAGTATTAACATTAATCCCAATATAAATGAGAAAAAAAGCATTCTTATAGGCGAGTTTAGGCCATTGCAACTCGCCCAACTGATGAATATTAATGAAAACACGCCCCTTCTTAATCCCCATGATTGTGATCCAACAGGCGAATCGCTTATTTTTATGGGAGATGTATATCCATCTAAACCTGGAAATACGCCTCATGGTACAGGTATGATAACCACAGGAATAGATAATCTCTATTTCTATCTTATTGCCTCTGGAGAAGAAGAGAATATGAAATTACCCGCAACAAGCGGCAGTAATTACATTTATAAATATAAAGATGGAATGACATTAAAAGATATAGGAAAAATCAGTGTTTATCTTTACCAAGAAGGGGCATTGCCATCCGGTAAAGTACTCAGGCCAAGAAAGATTGCTATATTACAGACACTTGCAGGTACAGAGTTAATAAGAATAAAAATTAAAAATAACTATATGATAAAAACACAAACTTGCTCGACAACAACCCCAAGGCCAATGGTAAATTTTGGTAGTGTGAACAGCTCTTTATTTAAAGGTATAGGCTCTACTGCGGGTAATATGGGTTTTAATATCGAAATTAAATGTACAGAAAATGTTAAGCCCAAAATTACTTTTTCAGCAGAAAAAATAGATTATGCTCCAGATAGTGTCATTCAATTAAATAATCCCAATAGGAGAAATACAGCTAAAGGCGTTGGCGTACAAATCTTATATATGGGAACAACACCGGTTTCTCTGGAAAACCCACTGGTTTTCGGATATGCAACAGCAAACGCCACCTATACATTACCTTTCACCGCTCGTTATTACCAAACCGATAGTAAAATAACAGGTGGAGAAGCTAACGCTATCGCACATTTTACAATTCAATATGAGTGATATTAAGTATAGACTGTAGGATATTTCATTATCTGGATAATAAACATGGAACAGACAGTTATACACACCACCCAAGCACCGCTGCCGGAATATGGCAATGGCTTTATCACTCAAATCGAGTATGGAACCGTTATTCAGTATCCTCAGGTACATCTTTGGCAAGCCCGTTTTGATCTGTCACATTATCACGATGAACTGTTCGAACAGTTAGATCTTCCTTTCCCTGCTCAGTTAGCCAAGGCCGTCAATAAACGGCGGGCTGAATATCTGGCAGCACGTTATTGCGCCAGACAACTTTTAGCACAATTAGGGCAACCGGCGTTTAATCTGATCTCAGGCAATGATCGTGCCCCAATTTGGCCAAAAGATATTTGCGGTTCGGTTTCTCATTCAGCGCATTGTGCAATTGTATTGGCAGCACCACAAACGAATAACAGATTAATTGGTGTCGATATCGAAACTATTGTCAGCCGTCAAAATATGGATGAACTCATAACAATGATCGTGGATGACAGAGAAATACAACGCCTGAAACATTGTCATTTCCCCTTTGAACAGGCATTTACCCTCGCTTTTTCGGTAAAAGAAAGCTTGTATAAAGCGCTTTATCCACAAGTAAAACGGTTCTTTGGCTTTGAAGCGGCTGAAATTACTGACCTATCCCTCGAAAATAATGAAATAACATTAGTGTTACGGGAAACACTCACTCCTCATTATCCGGCAGGTACAGTATTCCGTGGGCAGTTTATTATCTATCCACAGGAAATATTAACGCTGATTATTCAGTAGCTCAGACCGGTACTGAGTGGGTATTTGTTCCAGGTCAAAAAACGGGTACTCTTATCGTCAGTTGGGTTTTTACCTAGATAATTACATCTTCTACAATATTTGGTAAAAACCTGCTGAATAAGCAGGTAGATATTATAATAAAATATCAACAACCTTCCCATCAAACGCTATATCGCCTTTTTATGATATATCCGAAAATTCTATTTTTACTCGATACACCATAGACAGATAATAATCATTCACTTCATATCGAATAAACATATCTCCTTTGCGAAAATCAGTTACCTCATCCTTCAATATAGAGAAAGTACGCTGATTATTTTTCCAAACTAAATCGCCGAGATTTTTTATTTTCTGGATTTGACTATGGCGGTTATTAACTCCATTTGAGTCACATCCATTCAGATAAATATTAATCTCCAACTTATCATTATTGTTGAAATCAGGATAGGGAGAAATATAGAAGTCTAAAATATCGCCGTGCGCGTTTAAATCATTATTTGTCAGATATCCACTGACTGCCGGAGTATATAAATATTCTACTTTCTTATATTCCTGATCTCCTGATTCATCAATATCCGGCATTGCAGTAGCGGTACCAATCGCAGAAAAATACAATTTTTTAGACAGAATTGGATTACCATTAATGCTATGAAGAAAATATGCCAATTGATTACCAGATTGATTTTTCGTATCCAACCATTGATAAGGTACCTTAAAACAAACTTGAGCATCCTTATTTACCGGAAAGACATCTATCAATCGACCTTTAATTGCATCATCCAGATAACCGTCAGTTTTGCCATACAGCCACGCCGCGCACCAATAATTAGGGCCAGATACTATCCCACCAGTTGCTTCCACCGAATAATGAGAAGATAGAATATTTAAAGTTCCAGGCTTAGGCAGTTTTGGACTTGTAAAAGTACCACTATGATCGAAAGTGCAAAACACCAGCGTTTGTTCATAATCTGGAGATTCCCCTTCCTCTGGTAATATCAATGAGGCTGTGATATTGGTAATTATTTTAATCGAAGAGGCAATATAAATTATAGTATTCCCCCAACCATTCGTAATTGTTGTAAACGTATTCACCTGACCAGGTAGAGGTAATATACGATTCATACTTTCATCAAAGATGAGCATATTGCTAAAATTAACCGTTGTATTCCAGTAAACTGTTATTCCAGATTGAGCCGCAGTGTTGCCATTCATAACAGTGACCGTAACCTGAATTCGCTGGGTTTCCTGTGGTTCTGATTGACTCCCCGAAATATTATCTGCCAGCTGCTTATCTATTGTAATGCCTGCTATTTTGTTCATTTCTCACTCCAGATTAACTACGCTATCTGCTGCATATTTATCTGTATATGAATCTTTCATTTTTAGGATATCACGAAATACATTGCGTGATATCCAATAGTAAAATATCAATAAATTTACCACTCATTAAATTCTAGATCTCTCTTAATGATATGTCCTCAAAGTTTATATCTATTTGATATGGCTTAGATAAATACCTACCATTCACTTGATATTGAATAAACATCTTTCCGGGCTCTCCTTCATAACTACTACCAAAACCAGCCACATCCTGCTTCGATATATAGAAAACATGTTTACCAGATCTACGACTTAAGTCTTTGAATCTCATTTTTTTCTGGATTTGCTTATTACGGACATTAACTCCTTCTGAATCCCAACCACTCAGATAAATATTAATTTCTAGCTTATCGATAGCTCTAATAAGACCAGGATAGGAAGGAATATAAAACGCTAAGTTATCATCGTGTGCGTTTAAATCATCATCTGTCAGTAGCAAACCCTTTGACTCACTATATAAGTATCCTACTTCACAATAACCCGTACTTACTGAGTCCTTATTTACTAATCCGTTAATATCCGGCATAGCAGTAGCAACACCCGTTGCCAAAAAAGACCATTTTTTAGATAGCCTGCCTTCTCCGTTAACCTCATAAAGCAAATATGCCAGTTGATTACGATGTCCATGTCTGGTATCCATCCATTGACAAGGCACATTAAAACTTACCGAATTATTTTGCGTTATTGAAAAGGCATCTATTATTCGGCCTTTAATATCATCATCCAGATAACCATCAGTTTTTCCATACAGCCACGTCGCGCACCAATAATTAGGACCAGGTATCACTTGCGTACTGCTTGCCTCCACTGAATAGACATCAGGTTCAATATGCACCCTGCCATGCTGATCGAGAGTCAATTCCGCTATATCCAAGGTTCCACTATCATCAAAAGTGCAAAACACCAGCGTTTGTTCATCATTTGGAGATTCATCCTCCTCTGATATGATCAGTGTTGCAGTAAGATGAGTAATTATTTTATCCGATGAAGCAATATAAATGATTGCTTCACCATCATCATTTGTGGTTACTGTAAATACATTCGAGTCAGGTTGTATGGCCCTTTTGTTTTCATCTAAAATACAAATGTAGCTTAAATTAACTGACATTCTAAAGTAGACGATGACTCCAGATTGCACATCATCGTTATCATTCATAACAGTAGCCGTAACCTGAATACTCTGGTTATCTGGTATCTTATCGCCAACAATAGATAAGTCTTTTGGCAAATTATCCGCCAACTGTTTATCTACTGTAATACCTATTATTTTGTTCATTTTTACTCCCAAAATATCTATACACTAGAAATAATAACGTAGTTAGGTAACTTCCATTTAATTACAAAAAAAATTAATAAAAACACAAGCATTTAACAAAGACCTTAAAAAGGCGAAGTTAAAAAACCCCACCTTTTAATTACCTTCTAAGTTAAAATTTACCAGTAGACGAACTGTCACCTTGCGCGTACCATGAAAAAAAACCATGATACCCAATAATAAAATTTCGACAGGCTAATTACTCATTAAATTCTACGGTTTTTTCTCACTCTGCATCCGAAAAATTTATATCTACTTTATATATCATAGACAAACTGTCACCATCATCATTATTATTCACCATATACCGGATATACATCGTTCCAAGGGTGCCTTCATCACTAGCTCCGAAACCAACCAGCTGCTCTCTCGATATAGAGAAGGTGCTATCTCCCATAATCTGACTTAAACGGTATTCCAAATTATGCTGCGCATGGTTGTGAACATCATCCGAGTCCCAGCCGTTCAGATAAACGCTAATCTTCAAATTATCATTACGGTCGTGATTATGATAAGCAGGGATAATAAATTTTAAATCACCGTGCGCGTTTAAATCATCCGTTGTTAGCAAAGTTGCCGATTTATCATAGTAATATACTACTTTACCATAATCTTCATTACCATTATCGTTAATATCTGGCATCGCAGTCGCACCACCACTTGCAGAAAAAACTAATTTTTTAGACATCTGAGAACTACCGTTAGTTTCATAAAGCAAATATGCTAATTGGTTACCATACTTATTTTTCGTATCCATCCATTGATAAGGCACATCAAGAGTCACTGGACTATGTTGCTGTACTGGAAGAACATTTATCAATTTGCCTTGAATAATGTTCTTATTTAAATAGCCTTCAACTGTTCCATATAACCACGCCGCACACCAGTAATCAGGTTTAGGTGGTTTTTGTCCAGTAGATGCCTTCACCGAATAGACTTCAGGTCTAATTGATACCCTTCCATGCTCATCGGTAGGCAGTTCCGGTTGCGCCAAAGTACCATTATCATCAAAATTACAAAACACCAACGTTTGGGTATACTCTGGACTTTTGCCCTTTTGTAATGCCACGGAGATACTAGTAATTATTTTCACCCACGAAGAAATATAAATAACTGCCTGTCCCCAACTATTCGTATTTGTTTCAAACACATTAGTCTTAGGCTTTATTTTGATACCTTGGTCATTAAAAATAACCATATCACTTGTATTAACCGTTGTCTCCCAGTAAATCGGTACTCCAGATAGAGCAGGCTTACCGTTATTATCCTTAACAGTAACTACAACCCGAATATATTGATTACCAGGTGGAATTGATTGTATTTTATCATTCTGAATATTATCTGCTAATTGCTTGTCTATATGAAGATCTGTTATATTCATTATTTACTCCATAAATATCTATATGTCAGAAATATCAATGTGCTTAAGTAATATATTTAAATTATCACTATGACTGTCAGCACTACCATTACAACCGTAAGATAAAAAGCCAGATAATAGCTATTTATCAAACCTCCTTCTACCAATAGGATCATTCCTAATAATCCCATAAATTTATATCTAACTTATATAGAAACATTTTTAATTTTCTATTACCTATTATTACACTATTAAATCAATATATCCTATCCGACCATTGTCATCTGTGGAGAATATAGTCAAAACTTTCATTTTACGTGTATCATAAAAAACTCGCCATTCATTAAGTTCTACGGCTCTTTTTCATAATATATCCGAAAAATCTATTTTTACTATATATATCATAGACAAATATTCATCATTCACTTTATACCGGATAAACATATTGCCAAATTCTTTTTTATAACTAATACCAAAACCAGCTACCTGATCCTTTGATATGAAAAAAGTATACTGGCCTTTTTTGCTAACCAATTCTTTAAGATACTTTACTTGCTGTATTTGCTTATGACGAGGATTAATGCCGTTTAAGTCCCAACCATTCAAATAAATATTAATTTCCAGCTTATCATTAGTGTTACAATCAGGGTAGCGAGGAATATAAAATTCTAAAATATTACCGTACTTATTCAAATCATTATTTGTCAGCAACGTCGCCGACTCATCATATAAGTACACTACTTTGCAATAACCCTCTTCTCCAGGTTCATCAATATCTGGCATTGCAGTCGCTGCACCAGTTGCAGGAAAAACTAATTTTTTAGACAGCTTAGAACTACCGTTATTTTCATAAAGCAAATATGCTAATTGGTTACCATACTTATTTTTCGTATCCATCCATTGATAAGGTACATCAAAAGTCACTGGGCTATTTTTCTGTACTGGAAAAACATTTATCAGTCTGCCTTTAAGAGCATCATCCAAATAGCCGTCAACTTTTCCATATAGCCACGCTGCACACCAATAATCAGGTTTAGATGGTTTTTCTTCAGTAAATGCCTTCACCGAATAGACTTCAGATTTAATCTCCACCCTTCCATGTTCATCGGTAAGCAGTTCCGGTGCAGGCAAAGTACCGCTATCGTCAAAAGTGCAAAACACCAATGTTTGTTCATACTCCGGCGAACCACTCTCCTTTGGCAATGTCAATGAAGCGGAAATATTGGTAATTATTTTAATCGGCGAAGCCATATAAATTATCGCTTTTCCTTTACCATCCGTGTTTATTTTAAATGTATTCACATCATCCTTAGGACTAGGTATTATCTCCTTCTTGTTTTTATCAAAAATGTGCATATTACTTACATTAGCCATCGTTCTGAATTGAACTATTGCTCCTGATTGAGCATCACCCTTATTATTCACAACAGTTGCTGTAACCTGAATAAGCTGGCTAGCGGGTATCTTTTCTCCAATAACAGGTTGGCTTTTTGGAAGGTTATCCGCCAACTGCTTGTCTATTGTAATGCCTGTTATTTTATTCACTTTCGACGGGGATAGTTCGGCTTCAAAAACAAGCGATAATGAAGAGACATCATATTGGTCAATATCCCAATTGCTTCCC
This sequence comes from Photorhabdus viridis, assembly GCF_040256935.1. Taxonomy (NCBI): domain Bacteria; kingdom Pseudomonadati; phylum Pseudomonadota; class Gammaproteobacteria; order Enterobacterales; family Morganellaceae; genus Photorhabdus; species Photorhabdus viridis. The sequence goes on along the minus strand of NZ_JBEJZY010000020.1, from coordinate 17,957 downwards.
TGTGCAGAAATAACCACTGTCAGATCGTCTTCGATAACATCACAAATAATATCGACGAAACATCGACCATCTTTATCCGTTACCGTAGGAAATAGAGGAGAAAACGTGATTTTGGTTGCTGGATCAGCACTCCATTCAATGGGCTGTTCGGTAACTTTTTCACCGTCATATTTCTTCCATTGAGCATAAATGCGGTGCAATTTTCTGACTGGCAATCTGTTACCCTCTGGGGAATCTAAGGTAATTTTCCCAGAGAAAGAAGGTATCGGTCCTGGATCTTTAAAGCGTACCACTACTGTGCCATTAGCCACCTGATTATCCTTATCCGGTGTGACGACAATGATCCCTGCATCATAAACGAAACTGTTCCCACCACCGGTGATTATATTACGGGTAATGCCTGTAGTAGCATCTGTCCACGTTTCTGTTCTTTCAAAAGCGACATCCTGGGAAGTACAACTCCATACGATTGGCACCCTGCGAGAACCCGATAGCGGCGTATAAGTAGCTTCAATAGTATACGGTGTATGTTTAGTTATTATTGTAGTATTAGGACAAGAAAGAGTCAGAGTTCCGTTAGGAGAAAAAGGGGATCCTTTCAACAAAGAACCTAGTATAACCCCATAGCGATCATCATCCACCGTGTTATCGCCTAAAATGGTACGAGAGTAGAAGTATTTGGCACTGCTCGGTGTATCAGGTGAAGAAACAGGGTCAGGAAGGGTAAATACGGAAATATACTCACCATTTATATCTGTTATCAGATCATAGATTTGAGTTTGAGTTTGATTATTCGGAATATAGATTAATTTTCTATAAGCCATCGGATTTTTTGTTAAATTAACGTACCGTCCTTTACGAGCCAAAGGAGCATATTCCGTATTTCCTGATAAAACAGTTTCCCATTTAAATGGCATAGAATATTGCCGACCTCCCCATTGCTTACTGATATTAAACGTTTTACTATCCGAATCCTGAGTACCAGCTGCGGTAAGTTTTATTCCACCAAGAAATTCATCGGTAAACCCAGACGTATTCATAAGACTAGTTGGAAACTGTCCCAACCACAAACAGAGCCATCCCTTGTCATCCGTTTTCAGCTTGGTGCTTTCACTAACATTCGGCACCGACAGATATCCAGATGTACTCACATTTATGTCACAATTAGGGATGCCAATGCCATTACCATCGACATACGAGGCCCAACAAATGGTACGGGCATTATAGGGAAGATGAGCACCGTCGGCAGGATAAGCGATCGTCAATGTATTTTGCCCAGCGATAAACGCCCCTGGAACAGTTGGCCTTCTCGTCACAATATGGGGAGATACCGGATGGAAAACAATCAAATCCTTATTCTCAGAGGAACCATGGGCAGGAACAACGATATTCAACTCACCCACAACATGTATGCAGCCATCAGATGTTTCAATTAGCAGGCTTTCTTTCTCAACAACATAATTTGCTAAAACTAAATTGAAATGATTACGTGAAATACCTTGATGATCGCTGACTGTTCCCCCCACTTTCAATTGGCCCACAGCACTAATCATCATCCATTGCATTTTTTCCTCAGGCAATACGTTACCGTCATTATCCGTCACTCTAACAACGATATCGATCCCTGAATTATCGTGAATTATTCTGCTAACCGTTGGTTCTATCATTGTTATAAGCATTATTTCACCATTCTCTTGAGTAGCAATTAGTTCACTCTATTATAGTTAATTCTAATTTATATATAGCAACAGGTAATTAATTGAAGAAAATATACTTAGAGATAAGAGCATTTTTAAATGCATGGATCATTTATCAAACAGAACAGTAATTTTCTATCTGAAAATATAAAATAATATAACCAAAATAGATAGTTAACCACTAAGAATTCGTAGCACTCATCCTGCAACTGATATATCTATTTTCCTGAATGAAAATGCATAATGCACTAATATTAAAATAGAAGAATTAATAAATATTGCCTCTGCTTTAGTTATAATATGTGAAATATGTCTCAAAAATTGGGCATTAACCAACCATTGAAGTGAAGTTTTCCATAACTAAAGCTTATCAAAATTTAAATTAAAAACTGAATGACAAGAAAGAATATGGAGAGTTATTCGCCAAGCTTAAATATTTACAAATTGATATCATCCCGAATGTATATTACTAAAAATAAAATAATTATCATTATGAAAAAAAACCAGCCTTACCCAATAAATTTATTTGAATAAGGCTTTTATTTATTTCGCTTCTTTATCCACACTTACCGCTGAGCTCTTACCAACAGCAATTAACTCCTCCAACAACGCTGAAAGCTGAACCATCTTCTCCGGCGAAAAGGCTTTTTCAATGGCCTGATATCCCTGTTCCACCTGTTCTTTCGCCTTTTCATAAAGTTTCTGACCATCCTGCGTCAAAGAAACATAAAGTTTGCGCTGGTCATTCATCGGTTTAAGACGAAAGATCAATCCATCACGTTCCATGCGAGTCAGTATCCCGGTCAGACTTGGACGAAGAATACAGGTCTGGCAGGATAAATCATAAAAATCAATTGACCGGCTATCAGACAGCACGCGAATAATACGCCACTGCTGTTCAGTCAAATTATGACTCTTAAGGATTGGGCGGAAAAAACCCATCGCAGTTTCCCGCGCCTGAAGTAATGCAATTGTCAGAGATTCATGCATGGGTAATGAAGGCTCTCATCTTAGTTAATCACTGATTTACTCTCTGTCGAGAGCGTCTATGTCACTATAACCACAGTAAAAAGACTAGCACGTCACTCCATCAACCTCAAAGAAAAAATCATAAAAATATTAATAAGTAAACAAAAATAAACCCTGAAAACAAGGTCAATAAAAAGTTAATACAATAGTAATAATTTTATTTGGAAAAATATTAATATGTTGATTAATAATGATAAAAAACAAATTTAGCAAAGATATTGTTACTGAGATCACAATTAAAATTAACAATTACATTAACATATTGCAACAAGTTGATTTGTGGTTTATTAATATATTAATAAATACATCTTAAAGCTGTCTGTTTAAGCTCAGAGGAGTCGTTAATGAAAGGCACTGTCTTCGCCGTAACCCTCAACCATCAGAGCCAGGTTGATTTCTGGCATGACTCATTTCAGCAAGCACCTTATAACACTCTGCCTAAAACCCCGGTATGGTTTATCAAACCGCGGAATACCGTTATCACCTCCGGTGATGCTATTCCGCATCCTGCGGGGGAAGAGGTTCAGAGCGGCGCAACACTGGCGCTGGTGATAGGTAAAACCGCCCGTAAAGTTGCCGCTGAAAACGCAGCCGAATATATCGCAGGTTATGCATTAGCCAATGAAGTCAGCCTACCTGAAACGGCATTCTATCGCCCGGCCATTAAAGCGAAATGTCGTGATGGTTTTTGCCCTATAGGTCAAATGACTCATCCTGAATCAATTGATGCTCTGGATATCATTACTGAAATCAATGGTCAGGAAGTTGATCGCTGGTCAACAACCGATCTAGTGCGTTCAGCAACGGAGTTAGTCGCAGCATTAAGTGATTTCGCCACCCTGAAAGAAGGTGATGTGATCCTGCTTGGTACTCCGCATCAACGGGTTTCCATCAAACCAGGCGACAATGTGGTTATTCGGGCAGCAGGTTTCCCATCGCTGGAGAATCAGGTTGTGCAAGCAGGAGAAAACGCATGAAACACGCAAGAGTTCGTTATCAGGGCCAGGATCTGAATGTGACGGTTGATGATCAGGAAAATGTCTGCCTGCCGGATGGCAGCAAAGTCAGCAGCGAATCCGTCCAATGGCTGCCACCCGCCGACGGAACCCTGTTTGCCCTCGGTCTGAACTACGCTGATCACGCCACTGAACTTGAATTTAAGCCGCCGGAAGAACCACTGGTTTTTATCAAGGCCTCCAATACGCTGATCGGCCATCGTCAGGTTTCCGTTCGCCCGGATAATGTGGAATACATGCACTATGAATCCGAGTTGGTGGTTGTCATCGGCAAAACCGCCCATAAAGTCGCTAAAGAACGGGCGATGGATTACGTTGCCGGATACACCGTTTGTAACGACTACGCGATCCGTGACTATCTGGAAAACTATTATCGCCCTAACCTCCGGGTAAAAAGCCGCGACACCCTGACCCCCATCGGCCCGTGGATCATTGATAAAGAAGATGTCTCGGATCCGCATAATCTGACATTAAGCACCTGGGTCAATGGTGAATTGCGTCAGCGCGGCGCCACCGCCGATCTGATCTTCGATATCCCCTTCCTGATCGCCTATCTGAGCGACTTTATGACGCTGCAACCGGGAGACATGATCGCCACCGGGACACCCAAAGGGTTGTCTGATGTCGTACCGGGAGATGAAGTTATTGTTGAGGTTGAAGGCGTTGGACGTCTGGTCAACCATATTGTCAGCCAGAAAGAATATGAGGATAGCCTGTCATGACGATGATTAATCATTGGATCAACGGCAAAAACGTCAGCAGTAAAGAGTATTTTGTAACCACCAACCCGGCTAGCGGTGAAGAGCTGGCTGAAGTGGCTTCCGGTGGTCAGGAAGAGATTGATCAAGCGGTAGCCGCGGCAAAAGAAGCTTTCCCCAAATGGGCTGATCTGCCGATGAAAGAACGTGCACGCCTGATGCGCCGTTTGGGTGAGCTAATTGATGAGAATGTGCCTGAAATCGCGGCAATGGAGACCAAAGACACCGGTTTGCCTATTCATCAAACGCAAAATGTCCTGATCCCACGCGCTTCTCACAACTTCAACTTCTTTGCTGAGATTTGTCAGCAAATGAACGGCCGGACCTATCCGGTTGACGATAAGATGCTCAACTATACGCTGGTGCAGCCAGTCGGTGTTTGTGCGCTGATTTCGCCGTGGAATGTGCCATTTATGACCGCGACCTGGAAAGTTGCACCCTGTTTGGCGCTGGGAAACACTGCTGTGCTGAAAATGTCAGAACTCTCCCCATTAACCGCAAACCGTCTGGGAGAACTGGCGCTGGAAGCCGGCATCCCTGCCGGTGTTTTAAACGTAGTGCAAGGATACGGCGCTACTGCCGGTGATGCATTAGTGAAACATCACGATGTTCGGGCGGTCTCTTTTACCGGCGGTACCGCAACCGGCCGCCAGATCATGAAAAATGCCGGCCTGAAAAAATACTCCATGGAGCTGGGCGGTAAATCGCCGGTTCTGATCTTCGAAGACGCTGATATTGAACGTGCGCTGGATGCCGCTCTGTTCACCATTTTCTCTATCAATGGCGAACGTTGTACTGCCGGTTCACGCATTTTTATTCAAGAAAGCATCTACCCTGAGTTTGTGCAACGTTTTGCTGAACGTGCGAATCGTCTGCGGGTTGGCGATCCACAAGATCCCGGCACGCAGGTTGGCGCGCTTATCAGCAAACAGCATTGGGAAAAAGTCTCCGGTTACATTCGTCTGGGCATTGAAGAAGGGGCAACGTTGCTGGCCGGCGGCCCAGATAAACCCACTGATTTGCCGGAGCGTCTGAAAGGCGGCAACTTCCTGCGTCCCACAGTTCTGGCGGATGTCGATAACCGAATGCGCATTGCGCAGGAAGAGATCTTCGGCCCTGTTGCGTGCCTGTTGCCATTCAAAGATGAAGCAGAAGGCCTGCGTCTGGCAAATGACGTGGAATATGGTCTGGCTTCTTACATCTGGACTCAGGATGTCAGCAAGGTATTGCGTCTGGCCCGTAATATCGAAGCCGGAATGGTATTCGTCAACACCCAGAACGTCCGCGACCTGCGCCAGCCATTCGGTGGGGTGAAAGCCTCCGGTACCGGTCGTGAAGGCGGTGAATACAGTTTTGAAGTGTTTGCAGAGATGAAGAACGTCTGTATCTCTATGGGGGATCATCCCATCCCGCGTTGGGGGGTATAACGGTTTCATCAGCGTTAACCACGGCGAACTCCGGTTCGCCGTCCTGATATCAAATGAGGATTTTATGGGTAAGTTAGCGTTAGCGGCCAAAATTACACATGTGCCATCAATGTATCTTTCTGAACTGCCGGGAAAACATCATGGTTGCCGTCAGGGAGCCATTGACGGGCACAAAGAGATCAGTCGTCGTTGCCGTGAAATGGGTGTCGATACGATTATCGTATTTGATACCCACTGGCTGGTGAACAGCGCCTATCACATCAATTGCGCCGACCATTTCTCCGGTATTTACACCAGTAATGAATTGCCACATTTCATTCGCGATATGAGCTATGAATATGACGGAAACCCTGCATTGGGACAAATGATCGCGGAAGAGGCGCGCAATATGGGGGTTCGTGCTCAGGCGCATGAAATCCCAAGCCTGACACTGGAATACGGCACGCTGGTGCCAATGCGTTACATGAATAGTGACCGACATTTTAAAGTCATTTCTATCTCCGCGTTCTGTACTGTTCATGCTTTTGAAGACAGTCGTCGTCTTGGGGAAGCCATTCTGAAAGCCATTGAGAAATATGACGGCACAGTTGCTGTACTGGCTAGCGGCTCTCTTTCTCACCGCTTTATTGATGATCAGCGCGCAGAAGAGGGCATGAACAGCTACACCCGCGAATTTGATGAACAGATGGATCGCCGGGTGGTACAGCTTTGGAAAGAGGGCAAATTCAAAGAGTTCTGCAAGATGCTGCCGGAATATGCGGATTACTGCTACGGCGAAGGCAATATGCACGATACCGTGATGCTGCTGGGCCTGCTCGGTTGGGATAAATATGACGGTAAGGTGGAATTCCTGACCGAACTGTTCCCCAGTTCCGGCACCGGGCAAGTCAACGCGGTATTCCCGTTGCCTGATGACATTACCGATGAGCAAGCCACAGCCTGATTTGGAGTCACTTATGCCACATTTTTATGCTGAATGTACGGAAAATATCCGTGAACAAGCCAATCTGCCAGCACTGTTCGCCAAAGTGAATCAAGCACTGGCGGATACCGGTATTTTCCCATTAGCCGGAATACGCAGCCGTGCTGTCTGGCTGGATACCTGGCACATGGCTGACGGTCAACATGATTACGCTTTCGTCCATATGACGCTGAAAATCGGCGCCGGGCGCAGCCTTGAAAGCCGTCAACAGGTTGGCGAGATGCTGTTCAGCCTGATCAAAGAACATTTTGCCTCACTGATGGCGCAGCGTTACCTCGCCCTCTCTTTTTCGATGGAAGAATTGGACCCAGTACTGAACTACAAACAAAACAATGTTCACGCTTTGTTTCGTAAGGAATAGTGATGCCGAAGCCCTTTAATCAACATCCCCCGCGCTGGCTGATCCCGTTATTGGGTGTGCTGGCGGCATTCGGGCCTTTGTCGATTGATATGTACCTGCCAGCCTTGCCGGAAATGGCAAGGCAATTGCAGGCAACACAAGGGCAAATGCAATATACTCTCGGCGCGTTTTTCGCTGGTTTTTGCATTGGCATGCTGTTATATGGCCCATTGAGCGACCGTTTAGGACGCAGAAAACTGTTGCTCAGCGGCATGGTGTTATTCGTTGTCGCCAGTATGGCGTGTACACAGGTGACGCAAGTTGAACATTTGATTTTACTGCGTGCATTACAGGCATTTGGCAGTGGCGCAGCGGTTGTTATGGCCCGAGCCATTGCCCGTGATATCTATCGCCCAGCGGAATTACCCCGGGTGCTGTCATTAATGACACTGGTGACGATGATAGCGCCACTTATCGCCCCCTTACTCGGTGGCTTACTGTTAACCTATTTCAACTGGCAAGCCATATTTATTTTGCTGACGCTGGTCGGTTGTATCAGTGGGTTATTATTATTATTTCTGTTGCCGGAAACGCTGCCTGCCAATAATGACGGTGGAAAACTTATCACCGCGTTTAAAAACTACGGCAAATTGCTGGCTGACCGTGAAGCAATGGCAACTATCGGCACATTGGCATTCACTTGCGCCGCCATGTTCGCTTTTATCAGCGGTTCGCCTTTCGTCTATATCAATTATTTTCAGGTTCCGGCGAACTACTACGGATTACTGTTCGGCTGTAATGCACTGGGCATGATAGTGATGGTGCTGATCAATGTTTGGTTACTAAAATTTTATAGCCCTTCTGGTCTGTTATTTATCCAAACCAGTGCTCAATTACTGTTTGGTATTTTGCTGGTTATTTTTTATCAGCAAAATCTGACTGTGATCGTTATTTTGGTCATGTTGGTAATCTCGCTGGTTAATGCCATTGGTACTAACGGCCTCTCCCTATTGCTTCAATATCGCGGTCAACTTGCCGGCAGCGCTAGCGCACTCGCTATCTCTTCGCAATTCGCGATGGCGGCGCTTGCCAGCGTTGCCGTCTCTTTATTGCAAGATGAAACCCCTTTTGCTATGGCCCTTGTGATGGCCGTTTGCGCCGGGTTGAGTTGGTTATGCCAGCTACTGGCAACTTCTCACCAACAGACGCCACTCATCCAAGTGTTTTCAGGAGAAAAAAAACAATGACAAATAATGTGAATACAGAACTATTGCGCCAACAGGCTTATATCAATGGGCAATGGATCGATGCCGATAACAAAGTCACGTTTAAGGTGACTAACCCAGCAAATGGCGACGTTATTGCACACGTCAGTAATATGGGCGCGGCGGAAACAGAACGGGCAATTGCCGCCGCTCAACAAGCCTTGCCTGCCTGGAAAGCAATGACCGCCAAACAACGCAGCCAACTTCTGCAACGCTGGTTTCGGTTAATGATGGAGAATCAACAGGCTCTGGCAGAATTGTTGAGTCTGGAGCAAGGGAAACCGCAGGCGGAAGCGCTGGGAGAGATCGCTTATGGCGCCAGTTTCATCGAATGGTTTGCGGAAGAAGGCAAACGTACCTACGGTGAAACGATCCCAAGCCCGCTGCCCGGTCGCCGGATCATCACGATCAAACAACCTATCGGCGTTGTCGCTGCTATTACACCGTGGAACTTCCCTAATGCCATGATCGCCCGCAAAGTTGGCCCGGCACTGGCGGCAGGCTGCACTGTGGTACTGAAACCCGCCGCAGAAACCCCACTTTCAGCTCTGGCTTTAGCCGCGCTGGCTGAACAAGCAGGCATCCCTGCTGGCGTACTGAATGTTGTCACAGGAAAAGAGGCTAAGGCTATCGGCGGTGTTATGACCCAAAGCCCGATTGTGCGTAAACTCTCGTTTACCGGCTCAACGGGCGTCGGTAAATTACTGATGGCCCAAAGCGCCGATACCGTGAAAAAGTTGTCACTGGAATTGGGCGGCAATGCGCCATTTATCGTTTTCGATGACGCGGATATTGATGCTGCTGTACAGGGCGCACTTACCGCTAAATTCCGCAACAGCGGTCAAACATGTGTTTGCGCTAACCGTATTCTGGTTCAGGAAACCATTTATGACACCTTCGCAGAACGTCTGGCACAAGCAGTCAATGCATTGCAGGTTGGTCCAGCCAGCGACGTCAAATCACAGCAAGGCCCGCTGATCAATCAGGCAGCTGTCGATAAAGTGCAAGAACACCTCAGTGATGCCGTTTCTCATGGCGCACGCATACTGGCTGGCGGCAAACCACATGCTCTGGGCGGCTTATTCTTCGAACCTACCGTGCTGGTTGACGTCACTGAATCCATGCTTATCTCCCGTGAGGAAACATTCGGGCCTATCGCACCACTCTTCAAATTCCGTGATGAAGCAGAAGCCATTCATCTGGCAAATAATACTGAATTCGGCCTGGCGGCTTATTTTTATTCCCGTGATATCGGCCGGATCTACCGTGTGGCTGAAGCGCTGGAGAGCGGTATGGTCGGCATCAATGAAGGTTTGATTTCTAATGAGGCGGCTCCATTTGGCGGCATTAAACAATCGGGGCTAGGGCGCGAAGGTTCACGTTACGGCATCGAAGATTATTTGGAAGTGAAATATCTCTGCTTTGGCGGCATAGAGGACACAGGAGTTTAACCGCATGTTACAGAAAGAAGTCGTATCACAGGTTGCACACCGTCTGCATCAGGCAGAGAAAAGCCGTGAGCAAATACGCCAGATCTCGTTGGATCACCCTGAAATCACTATTGACGACGCTTATGCCATTCAGCGTGAATGGGTGAATTTGAAAATTGCGGAAGGCCGCGTACTCAAAGGCCACAAAATTGGCCTGACCTCCAAAGCCATGCAAGCCAGTTCACAAATCAGCGAGCCAGACTACGGCGCTCTGCTGGATGATATGTTTTTCCCTGATGGCAGCGATATTCCATGCGACCGCTTTATTGTGCCCCGTCTTGAAGTCGAACTGGCATTCATACTGGCAAAACCGCTGCGTGGCCCGAATTGCACCCTGTTTGATGTTTACAATGCAACCGATTATGTCATTCCGGCGCTGGAATTGATCGACGCCCGTTGCCACAACATCGATCCGGAAACCCAACGCCCGCGCAAAGTGTTCGATACGATTTCTGACAATGCCGCCAACGGCGGTGTAATTATGGGTGGCCGCCCGATTAAGCCAGACGAGTTTGATCTGCGCTGGATCAGCGCCTTGCTCTATCGCAATGGCGTGATTGAAGAATCCGGCGTCGCCGCAGCGGTACTTAATCATCCCGCTAACGGTGTTGCATGGCTAGCAAACAAACTGGCGCCACATGGTGTTCAACTTGAAGCGGGGCAAATCATCCTTGGCGGATCTTTTACCCGCCCGGTTCCGGCACGTAAAGGGGATACTTTCCATGTGGATTACGGTCCACTCGGTTCCATCAGTTGCCGTTTCGTTTAAGGGGGGAAAATATGGATCGATTAACCAACACATTTAAGCAGGCGTTAAAAGCAGGCCATCCACAAATCGGTTTATGGCTGGGGCTTTGCAGCCCCTACAGTGCAGAATTAGTGGCCGGAGCCGGTTTCGACTGGCTATTGATCGATGGTGAACATGCGCCGAACAACGTTCAGACTATTCTGAGCCAATTACAAGCAATCGCACCTTATCCAAGCCATCCCGTTGTACGCTCTCCCTGGAATGATCTGGTGATCATCAAGCAGTTACTGGATGTGGGCGCCCAAACCTTACTCATACCCATGATACAAAACGCCGAGCAGGCTTACGAAGCGGTTCGTGCCACTCGTTACCCGCCAGAGGGCATTCGTGGCGTGGGCAGTGCTCTGGCAAGAGCTTCCCACTGGAACCGGATTCCTGATTACCTGCATCGTGCCAACGATGAGATATGCGTTTTGGTTCAGGTAGAAACCCGTGAAGCACTACGTAACTTGCCGGAGATTCTTAAAGTAGACGGTGTGGATGGTGTTTTTATCGGCCCAGCGGATCTAAGCTCCGATATGGGTTTTACCAATAATCCCCATCACCCCGAAGTGAAAGCGGCGATTGAGCAGGCTATCGCTCAAATCAAAGCGGCGGGTAAAGCGCCAGGCATTCTGATGTCAGCACCCGATGTTGCCGAGCACTACCTGAAACTCGGTGCGTTGTTTGTTGCTGTCGGCATTGATACGACTTTGCTGGCTCGTGCGGCAGAAGCGCTGGCGGCACGGTTTGGCGCCGGTAAAGACCTTCCGGCAGCACCTACATCCAGTGTTTATTAATCTCAGCAATCACAGTATTAACAACTGATTTACCCGATAAGCTTTTTATTTCCTAAACAACGTAATACGCATAAAACAGTAAATTAAGGAAAATGACAATGAGCGATTCATCCACTGCCGCGCAACAGCCGGATCTTCCGGCGGGTCAACATAAACAGCTAACGGCGCAACAGCAATCCGTCATTAACAAGCTATTCCGTCGCCTGATCATTTTCCTGTTCGTCTTATTTGTATTCTCGTTTCTGGATCGAATTAATATCGGGTTTGCCGGCCTGACCATGGGCAAAGATCTTGGACTAAATGCGACGATGTTCGGTCTGGCAGCAACCCTGTTCTATGTCACTTATGTCATCTTCGGCATTCCCAGCAATATCATGCTCAGTATTGTCGGAGCGCGACGCTGGATAGCTACGATCATGGTGCTCTGGGGGATCTCCTCCACGGCCACCATGTTCGCCACCGGACCAACCAGTCTGTACATTTTGCGTATGCTGGTCGGTATCGCCGAAGCGGGTTTCGTACCGGGTATCCTGTTCTATCTGACTTACTGGTTCCCGGCTTACTATCGCGCCCGCGCCAATGCGCTGTTTATGGTGGCAATGCCGGTGACCATGGCGTTTGGCTCTCTGGCTTCCGGCTATATTCTGGCAATGGATGGCCTTCTGAACCTTCACGGCTGGCAATGGCTATTCCTGCTGGAAGGTTTTCCTTCGGTATTACTGGGAGTTATTGTTTGGTTCTATCTTGATGATTCACCAAAGCGGGCCAAGTGGCTGACAGATGAAGATAAAAAATGCTTACAAGAGATGATGGATAACGACCAACCTGCTCCGGTTCAACCGGCAGGCTCATCAACTCATCAGGCCATGCAAAAACGCAGTATATGGCGTGAGATTTTCACGCCGATCATGCTGATGTATACCCTGTCCTATTTCTGCCTGACCAACACACTAAGCGCGATTAATATCTGGACGCCACAGATTGTGCAAAGCTTCAATCAGGGCAGCAGTAACATCATGATCGGCGTTCTGACCGCCATTCCTCAGTTTTGTACCATTATCGGGATGGTTTACTGGAGCCGCCGTTCAGACCGGTTACAAGAACGTAAAATGCATACCGCTCTGCCCTATTTGTTCGCTGCCATGGGTTGGATATTGACCTCGCTGACCAACCACAGTCTCATTCAGTTGGTTGGGATTATTATGGCTTCAACCGGTTCATTTACCGCAATGGCGGTCTTCTGGACAACACCGGATCAAGCTATCAGCTTACGCGCCAGAGCGATCGGCATTGCAGTTATTAGCGCCACAGGTAACATAGGTTCAGCCGTCAGCCCGTTATTAATCGGCTGGCTGAAAGATCAGACAGGGAGCTTTAATACGGGTCTCTATTTTGTTGCCGGATTACTGGTCATTGGCGCAGCCATTATTTGTGCGATCCCAATGAAACATTCCAGACTGAGAGCAACAACGTAATTTTCAATAATAAAGGGAAAACCCTCATGACCGGGCCTATCATTGCCAATATTGATATCAGCAAAGATTATGATGAGACCCAAGGCACAGATGATGTGCATTACCAAACTTTTGGCCGAATGGCTGCATTTTTCGGTCGTGATATGCAAGCTCATCGTCATGACGGTTTCTTCCAACTTCATTTTTTGATCACCGGCCATATTGAATTGCAGTTGGACGATCAACACTATTCTGTACAAGCGCCGCTGTTTATCCTGACGCCGCCCTCCGTTCCTCATGCTTTTTTTACTCAGGATGACAGTGACGGATATGTACTTACCGTGCGGCAGGAATTGATATTGCCGCTATTAGAATCCCTCTATCCTGTCAACAAAGATATTCTGGATATTCCGGCGATTTGCTTATCTGTCGCAGATAAACCGGAAGAGCTGGAAGCTTTTAACCATTACTGGGCGTTAATAGCCCGCGAATCATCCAATAACTTTATCGGCCGGACGCAATCACTGACATTTTTAGCGCAAGCACTATTCACCTTGCTATTGCGCAATATTCCCCTTGATGATCACCCCGTAAATGGGGTGCGGGGGGAAATTAGATTATTTCAGCGATTTAACCAATTAATCGACAACTATTATCGTAATCATCTTTCCGTACCGGAATATGCCCATAAGCTAGGAATTACCGAATCGCGATTGAAAGATATGTGCCGTCGGTTTGCCAATCGCCCACCCAAACGATTAATTTTCGACCGTCAACTACGTGAAGCCAAACGGTTATTACTCTTCAGTGATTGCGCGGTATTTGAAGTTGCTTATCAGCTTGGATTCAAAGATCCCGCCTATTTTGCCCGCTTTTTTAATCGATTAGTTGGCTGTTCTCCCAGTCTTTGGCGGGAAAAAAATACTCATGAAACATAAACACCAATACCATTTATAGCAAGATAGGCACTTTTTATTCTAACCATAAGAAAAATATGAAACTTGAAAATTTTAATATCAGCCGGAAACTTTTACTTTAAACTACAAATGAGGTGATGATTACTACACTATCTATTTTTCAAATCTTTATATTTTCTGCTATCAGCTCACGCCAGATTTAATCATTTTTGTTACAAAATCTCTTCCCAGAATTAAAATTATGAATATACTGGAGTTATATGACTTACTAGAACTATTAAGGATAAGTTATGGCGACCGGAGTGCCGATATAGATAAATTTATTCAAGAAAAGGAAATGACATATGAAAAATCCTTACTATGCGGCAGATGAATGCGGATCCTTGAGTTCTGATGCAACGTTCTTTATGTGCTATAAATGGCACGTTGATAGTCCACATGATGTAACTAGTCAAAGTTATTTATGGGCACATAAATTGGCTTATTTACAACACAAAGAAACTTAATAATAAAGTACGCCCACTAAAGAGAAAGCGCTATTTTACTATTTGTGGAAATAGAGAAAAAACAATGCATTTAATAATGAGAATGTCAGAATGAGCAGATTAGCTATAACCTTAGCTTTAAATATCAGTTATGCCATTTTTTGCGCATTATTTATATTTTTGATGTCCTATTTAGAAGAAGAACACTACGTAGTTGGTAAGGATTTAAATAACATCTGTGCAACTTATAGGGCACTTATAGATGATAAACGTGATCTATTTGCACCCACATGCTTACTGATTATATCGCCATTAATTTATGCAACTGCAAAAAAAAGATTCAAATCACGTTCCCTTAATGTCATTACATTTATGTTACTGGGATATTGGATATGGCGGTTTTTTATCAGATTAATGGTATGTATTTAAAATAATTTCAAATAATTAGGTAGCAGCTATCAGATGCTACCTGAATATCCTGTCGGGTTTAAACGCCATTTTATACTTTGATTTTATGACAATATTGGCATTTGAAAACCACGTATTTCCTGATATTCAAATCACATAGAAATCACAGAATTAAAAATGTCTTTATAAACATCTCATCGTGAAGAAAGAAACCTCTCGTTATCACTAACAACATGATATAAAAAGATAAATCACCTGATGACATTGATAATATCGACCCTATTTCTTCGCCATATTTCCTTTCTATCCGCCTTATTAATGTAAATTATTCCAAATTTACAAATTTTTGGTTGATTTTTCCACGCACCCTACAGAAGAATAAAACAAACAGTATGTAAGGGGCAATCAACATGGCAAACATGATTTATTTAACACTGAAAGGTAAAAAGCAGGGTTTAATCTCCGCAGGCTGCGGCTCCTTAAACTCCATAGGAAATAATTACCAGCATGGTCATGAAAATGAAATTTTCATTTACACTCTTCAACATTTGATGACCAGAGAGCAACATGCTTCTCATCATCCGGTCATGATAATAAAGCCTATCGATAAATCTTCTCCTTTACTGGCGCAGTGTTTTTCTGAGAATGAAGAACTGGAATGTTTATTTGAATTGTACCGAACATCGCCAACCGGAGGGTTAGAAAAATACTATTCTATCAGGCTAGGCTATGCTTTTATATCCAGCATAAAATCCAATTATCCGCACTCCAAAGACAATAATTCAGACACACCGCAAGAAGTTATCTGTTTTACTTACAAGAATATCACCTGGAACAATCTTGCTTGTTCAACTGGTTCTTACAGCTTCTGGGATGACAGGATCTATTAACCATGAATAACGTCAATTATTTGACTGATGCTGCTGTTGATTCAGAATCTGAAAATGGGTTACGCATTGTTTTGTCGCCGGTTCAGTTGGCAGCAGTTCTGTCGGATAATACCATTACTGAAGAGGAAACCTGGAGTAACCGAATATTAGGGGGGGCGGGTTTAGCCGCCGGGGTGGTTGAACTTATTGGTGCCGGCGGTCTTTGTCTGGTACCCGACCCGACAACACTCACTAAAGCGGCCTGTGTTATTGTCGGGGCGCATAGTCTTGATGTAATGAATGCTTCTGCCAGTCAAATAATAACCGGCAGAGAAACCATGACGGAAACTTATCGCGAGGCGGTAGATTTAGCAAAAGAATTTGGTGCTGATGATTACACCGCGTCTGAAATAGGGCTCACCGTTGATATCGCTGTACCGCTTTCATTTGCTTCAATAGTGGGAGCTGTTAGAGTTGCCTCTGTTCGGGTAGGCAGGATTAAATTAGTTGAGCATGAGTCAGAGACTGGATTAAAACCGGGTGGTCATACTTTGGCTAAGCATGTTGGGTTATCGGAGCAGGAATTGAGAGCGAGGCTATTAACCATATCTAGAGCAAGTACTTTTTACAATCAAGATGTGGCAGAACAAGTGATTTCAAAAGCTCTAAAAGCAAATAGTATACATCTAGAGAATTGGGCTAAATATGCTCTTCCAGAAGGAATTACAGCTCCTATTGAATATGTTTCAAGTACTTCTATTGGTTTTGGTATTACCAGAGGATCACGATATATAGACAAATTATATAAAGTCAAGGTTATTTTAAAGTACTCTGAATACAATGGTCAACCCTATTATATATTAACTGCATTTCCAGTATATTAGAATTTACAGAGACAAACTTGAAAAGACTAAGATTACACATTCCAACATATAAAAGGTTTAATTAAAATGAACGGACAATATCCATTTCTAGACATCTTAGTAGGTGCTTATTTTTGTCAAGATTATGACTTATTGTATGGAGAAACTATGGATGAAGTCATAGATTGCTTTCTTAATGTTGCAACTCAGGAAATGATAAAAGAATTAATAGAAGAAATTAACTCTTTTATTAACACTTCAAAAGATATAGAGAAAGACTTTGACGCTCTCTACTATAGTGACTTCGACCCAGATTTTTGGGATACTGCCACAGCACTTGGTTTTTTAAACTATGTATCCAAAAGAGCACAGGTTTTTTTAAACGAACATACTGAAAAAGATAAATAATTAAGGCATTCTGAATTTAACGGCAAACAATACTATATATTAACAGTATTCCCAAGATTTAATTAAAATTTATGGAGAAGAAAATGGAACTCAATCGTTTAATCGACACTTATTTTAACCAAGATTGTTATAGATTTGGCGAAATAACAATAGATGAGGTAATAACTGAGTATATAAATAGCGAGCCTCCCATGCTTATGAAAGAATTAATAAAAGATATTGATTACTTTATCCATAATTCCGAAGATGTAGAAAGAGAATTCGAAGAACTGCATTGTCATAGTTTTAATTCTGATTTATGGGAAATTACTGCTTTAAACTTTCTAAATCATGTATCAGAAAGAGTACAGGATTATTTAGAATTCAATGGAGAAAAAATGGAACTAAACCGTTTAATAGGCGCTTATTTTAATCAAGATTGCGAAATAATATCTGGTCCAGAGATTGACGATACGATAAATGACTATCTTGAAACAACAACTAAAGGGATGAAAAGAGAATTATTAGAGGAGATCAAGTCTTTTATCCATAATTCTAAAGATCTAGAAAAAGAATTCAGAGAACTGTATCGTTATGATTTTAACCCTGATTTATGGGAGACTACTGCTTTAGACTTTCTAAATCATGTATCAAAAAGAGTACGAAATCATTTAGATAACGATAACTAACCATAGTATTTTTATATAGTTAGCACACACATAGGTTTAATTTAATGAACGAACAGTATCCATTTATAGATATTTTAATGAAGGAGATAGAGTCTTTTATCCAGAATTCAGGAGATATAGAGAAAAACTTTCAAGTACTCTATTATAGTTCTAGTTTCTGCCCTAAATTATGGAATGCCACAACACTTGAATTTTTAAATCATATATCTCAAAGAACCCAGAGTTTTTTAAATGCACATCCTGAAAAAAGATGAGTAATTAAAATTGCTTTAATACAACAGTAAACAAAGAGGT
>NZ_JBEJZY010000019.1:0-82995 GCF_040256935.1 Photorhabdus viridis | reverse complement strand
AAGGTCACGGAAGGAACGTTTAAGACGAAGACGTGGATAGGCTGGGTGTGTAAGTGCAGCGATGCATTGAGCTGACCAGTACTAATGAACCGAGCGGCTTAACCTTACAACGCCGAAGGTGTTTTGGTGCGAGAGAAGAGAGAGAATTTTTAGCTTGTTGAACAGATTGATCTGGATGGTTGTGTGTGGAGCAGGCACATAACGGTCGGGATGAAATGAATTTGCCTGGCGGCGATAGCGCGGTGGTCCCACCTGACCCCATGCCGAACTCAGCAGTGAAACGCCGTAGCGCCGATGGTAGTGTGGGGTCTCCCCATGTGAGAGTAGGGAACTGCCAGGCTTTAATTTAGCTTTGTGTGATGAAGAATGACACAGGGTGTTGTGGGTAGAAAGCCGGATAAAATCGCTGAGAGTGATTTTGAACGTTGCAGAAAGCGGCGGTCCGAAGGGCGAATGGCAGAAGGGCTTTTCGTAAACTACCCCGATAGGTATTGAAATTTTATGTTGTGGTAACAACATAAAGAACAAGAAATTCGGTGGTGCGGTAGTTCAGTTGGTTAGAATACCGGCCTGTCACGCCGGGGGTCGCGGGTTCGAGCCCCGTCCGCACCGCCACCTTATTTAGGGGCGTAGTTCAATTGGTAGAGCACCGGTCTCCAAAACCGGGTGTTGGGAGTTCGAGTCTCTCCGCCCCTGCCAGTTATAAACTAAGTAATAATTAAGGTAGTTCGCAATATTGATAACCCAGCTATTTAGCTGGGTTTTTTCTTAATTGTCTTTGAGATTTAGTGTTCAAGCATCTTTTTCATGAATTAATTCAGCGGCATGTAGATTCAGGCTCTTTTTGGGGTTAGAAGGTGTCGGTGATCAATGCGTCTACTGCCTCTAATAGGAAACTGATCAGTTTAAGTATTCTATGTGAGAAATATTTCTTAACGTAATAAATATCGTTTCAGTTAGATAATATTTTTTTAGTATTATCCACTCCTATAGTAATAAAACCTTTCATTTATCCGTTTATGGATATTTATTATCAGTGTGAGTTCTTACATATTTCATCTGTAAATAAGTCTTACATGGTGATAAATAGAGGGATAGCTAACTATAAAAAACTGTGAAAGATATAGTATTTCGAGATCTTGTTTATAAGAGAGATGCTAGGCGGTTGATGCATCTGAATCTATTCTCAACTTATTACTGATGCTATTAATATACAAATTGCTGACAAAAATTATCGACTTTGCTGTAAAATTTTTTTGAATTAATTATGTTTAAAGTATTTGCATCAATTAAGCTTTAGTGAACACTCTAATCGTGACAGTTCTCTTATTAAATGAAGTTTGGTTTAAAGTTTAAAATAAAATTTACTTACGTCGGATGGTAAGGTAAGAGTATTGAGTATCCAGACGATGAGGGCAGGTTCGTTTAGTCAGTTATTTAAAATCATCTTACCCTTTTTCACTGTGGCTCTGGGTTTTCTGATTCAAGTCATAGCCTTAAATCATGACGTAGTGCGTAGTAAGTAAAGATTATTTGGCAAACAAGGGGGATATGTGGAAGGATGGCGAAAGTAACCCCGCCTCCTGCGCGATCTAGAATTTCGCTCCTTCTTGCTATTTTCGTTTCTGTTTCCGTGTAACACTCCTATCTGGAAATCTTTCAGAACATAGATCTACTAATTGAATGAGTTGCATAAAATGCTTCTTAATCTCTTGTAGAAGTATTGATAACAGGTATTTTTAATAGCTGCTGAATCAATGCTTGTTGATCGTTGTTCTGTAACCATATAGCGTATAATGGGCGTTCGATTAGTTCAGTGTTTGGGTAAGAGACAAGTTCTGAATATTCGTTTTGCCAGTGTATTGGTAGGAAGGCGGCTCCTTTGACACTATTGAGCAGTTGGCGAGTTATATGTGCTGAAGTGGTCGTGATTATGGGCAATTGTTCACTTTTTAAAATCTGTTGTTCTTGGTGATGGAAATCAGCTCCCCATTCTAATTTGATGTAGTTTTCAACTTGGTATTTCAGATTTTCTTCTGTCGTTAATAATTTCAGGCAAATATTTCCTAATAATAAGCTTTGGAATTCATCCATTTTAGGTGGTTCAGTCGTTATTAGTAGATCTAACTCACGCGAATGAAGTTGTTTAACAAGGGATTGCCGCGTAGAAACCCGGGATTCTAATCTTAGTTCCAGATGTCTTTTATAGAAATCCTGTAGCCAAGGAGTTAAATATGCTTCCCATAATGATGCGGTGGCACCAATTGTCAATTCAGTATGTTGAGATGCATGTGTTATTTCTTTTTTAGCCAACTGCCAGGTATTCATCAGTGATTCTGCATACGGCACAAGGCGTTCGCCAGCGGCTGTAAGACGGATGTTATTGCGATGACGCGTGAAAAGATTAGCACCTAATTGGTTTTCTAATTGGCGTATGCGAAAGCTGACTGCTGACTGTGTCAGGTATAGTGATTCGGCTGCCCGGCCAAAGTGACGAGTTTTACTGACCTCCAGAAAGGTTTTCAGTAATTCGGTGTCCACATGTTTCTCCAATAATTTTTATCGTTAAGATTTAAATGTTTTGTTTTACAGAACGCCAGGCCTATCTAATACTCCGCGCCATAATTAGCATGATAGTAACAGTAATAGAATTAGGAGTGTGTCAGATGGCCGAAAGCTTCATCACGACTAATCGTTTTTTTGATAACAAACATTATCCTCGCGGGTTTTCCCGCCATGGCGATTTCACCATTAAAGAGGCGCAATTGCTAGAGCGTCATGGTCATGCGTTCAATGAGTTAGATCTCGGTAAACGTCAGCCTCAAACAGAAATAGAAAAACTGTTTGTTGCTGTTTGCCGAGGTGAACGTCAGCCTGTGACGATGGAAGAAAAAGTATGGACCAAATATTTGGCAAGGATTAGTCGCCCAAAACGTTTTCATACCCTGTCAGGTGGTAAGCCTCAGGTTGATTCTTCTGATGACTATACCGATACTGATGATTAATATCATCATAAGTTATGATTACAGGGGCTTTGCCCCTTTTTTTGTTTTTAACCTGATTGTTTTTGTAACTGTATTAATAGCCTGTCCATACTACGGTAGCTTAAGGCTTCCATAATATGTGGTTTTTCTATCTCTTTTTTTCCTTCTAAGTCGGCAAGTGTCCGGGATGTCCTCAGAATTCGATGCCATGCCCGGATGGAAAGACCTAACTTTGTTAGTGTTTCTTCTAGAAACACGGCATCGTTAAGTTTGAGCTTACAAAATGCTTCGGTCTCTTTACTGTTCAGATGAGCATTAATTTTTCCACAGCGTTTCAATTGTATTTCTCGTGCTGTCAATACTCTTAATTTTACATCTTTGCTGCTTTCGCTTGATCTAACTGGGCTACTCAATGTTCCAATGGGTAACAGAGGAACTTCAATTGAGAGATCAAAGCGATCTAAAAAAGGCCCGGAAAGTTTTGCCAGGTATCGAAGTATTTGCTGAGGATTACTTCGATTGTGAATTCCTTGATGGTGGCCTGTAGGGCTGGGATTCATTGCTGCTATTAATTGGACCTGAGCAGGAAAACAAACTTTTGCTCTGGCCCTGGATATGATTATTTCCCCTGACTCCAGTGGTTCTCTAAGGGCATCAAGGACTCTGCGTTCAAATTCAGGAAGTTCATCTAGAAATAGCACACCGTTGTGAGCAAGTGATATTTCACCGGGTTTAGGAAGTCCACCACCGCCAACCAGCGCTGCCATTGAAGAACTGTGATGAGGCGCTCTGAATGGGCGTGTATGCCATTGTTCTGGTGGAAGGTAGGTATCTATCAGGCTATTGATAGCGGCAACCTCAAGGGCTTCTTTGTTTGTTAATGGCGGTAATAAACTGCATAGGCGGCTTGCCAGCATCGTTTTTCCTGTCCCAGGTGGGCCAAGTAGTAAAAGATTATGTCCGCCTGCTGCTGCAATTTCCAGTGTGCGTTTTGCTTGTTCCTGACCAATAATATCCTGAAGATCCGGTTGTGATTGTTCTGTTGAAAATTCATGCTGGATTGTCGTTGTCAGCAGTTGTCTTTCTCCTTGAAGAAAGTGGCAGATATGAAGGAGGTGTTTTGCCATTAATGTTGCATCTTGAGATAAGATTGCCAGCTCTGTTCCGTTTTCTGTCGATAGAATAAGTTGCCTGCCTGCGTTTCCCGCGCTTAGTGCAGCTGGAATTGCGCCATTAACTCTCCGTAAGCTCCCGGATAGCGCGAGTTCACCAAGAAATTCATAACGGTTCAGTTTATCGGCAGGTATTTGTTCTGAAGCTGCCAGAATAGCGATAGCAATCGGCAAATCATAACGGCCGCCTTCTTTGGGAAGGTCTGCTGGTGCAAGATTGACGGTGATTCTTTTAGGCGGATAGGTAAACCCGCTGTTGATCAACGCGCTTCTGACACGATCTCTTGCTTCTTTTACGGCTGTTTCAGGCAAACCAACCAGAGTTAATCCAGGTAAGCCATTACTAATATGCGCTTCAACAGTAACAATGGGGGCATGAATACCTATAATCGCTCTGGTATAAATAACAGAGAGGGTCATCTTATTCTCCTTAGGTAAGAAAACGCATATGATGGGCTGAAATGAGATAATAAATAGTGTCTTATTATTTTTTTGCGAGGCGGTTCTAAGAAATATTTTACGAGGTGACTAAAAGAATTTTTTCTTAAATTTTCATTAGATGGTTTTTATTTTTGTTAATTGATGTTTATTTATTTTATATTCGTAAGTTTAATCATGAAATTTATTTTTCATATTATTTTTATGATGGTTTTTATTTATTTTTAATTAATATTTTATATTTAATTATCGTAAGTTTATATATTTTCACAGTGGATTAAATTAGTGTTTTATATATTTTTGCGTTATTTATTAACTGAGGTTTTTGTCACCTAGGTGATTAATAATCAGATCTTTATTTGGTTTTAGCTGAATGATTTGTTTTATTTGTTATTTATTAATGCGATATATTGTTTTTATATAATAATCTGGATTTTATCACCTAAATTTAATTGATTTATGGAAAAATAATCCAGGCGTTAATTATCTGGTTGAAAATAAACAATATTTTTTCATGGCGAGGAATAAAACAAAATAAAAGTTGTCAAGCTATGAAGAACGTGATAACTCTTAAATATAGATTAAACGAACGAGTTAAAACGACCAAGATTATGAACATATTCGTCCAAGTGATTAGCCTAGTTATCGTCAGCGTGGTGGTGATTATTATCCCACCGTGCGGGGCTGCACTTGGACGAAGAAAGGCTTAGACGAACAGCCAGATCTCTCGAAGACCCCCGCACCGAAAGGCGCGGGGGTTTTTTTTCGGCAAGCAAAAATCAGTCAGAGACAAAAACATACAACAGAACAAAATTTTGTCTCACAGGGTAAACACAGGGGATATGAAAAATGAACGGGGCGCAGTGGGTTGTAAAAGCATTACGAACGCAGGGTATTGATCAGGTTTTCGGCTACCCTGGTGGCGCAATCATGCCGGTTTACGATGCTTTGTACGATGGTGGCGTGGAGCACTTACTTTGTCGGCATGAACAGGGCGCTGTTATGGCTGCAATTGGTTATGCGAGAGCCAGTGGTAAGCCGGGAGTCTGTATTGCTACATCTGGGCCGGGGGCAACAAACTTGATCACTGGGTTGGCTGATGCGTTGTTAGATTCTATTCCTGTTGTCGCTATCACTGGTCAGGTTAGTTCTGAATTGATTGGAACTGATGCCTTTCAGGAAGTCGATGTTTTAGGTCTCTCCCTTGCTTGTACTAAACACAGCTTCTTAGTGGACTCCCTGGAAAATTTACCTCAAATTATGGCTGAAGCCTTTTCTATTGCAACCGGTGGTCGACCTGGCCCGGTTTTGATTGATATTCCTAAAGATATTCAGCTGAAAGAGGGAAATTTAACCCCACATCTGGTTCCTGTTGAGCAAGAGATACCCTGCATTGGAAATGAATTAAAACAAGCCTGGAAGATGATTGCTGCTGCGGAAAAGCCAGTGCTGTATGTTGGTGGCGGAGTCGGTATGTCTCAGTCAGTTTCTGTTTTGCGTAATTTTGTTGCGGAAACAGGTATGCCGGTTGTTTCCACGTTGAAAGGTTTGGGTGCTGCTGATATTGAACATCCATGTTATCTGGGAATGCTTGGGATGCATGGTACGAAAGCTGCAAATTTTGCTGTTCAGTCATGTGATTTGCTAATTGCCGTGGGTGCCCGTTTTGATGATCGTGTGACTGGCAAACTTAATACCTTTGCGCCGAATGCAAAAGTTATTCATCTGGATATCGATCCGGCAGAGCTGGGGAAATTACGTCAGGCTCATGTGTCATTGCCGGGGGATTTAAAAGCGTTGTTGCCTCGTTTACAGCAACCATTATCAATTATGTCCTGGCAGCAGGAAGTTAGGCGCCTGAAAGTTGAATATCCTTGGTGCTACGACCATCAGGGTGAGGTTATCTATGCACCTTTGTTATTGAAGCAGGTTTCAGATCGTAAA
This sequence comes from Photorhabdus viridis, assembly GCF_040256935.1. NCBI lineage: Bacteria > Pseudomonadati > Pseudomonadota > Gammaproteobacteria > Enterobacterales > Morganellaceae > Photorhabdus > Photorhabdus viridis. The sequence goes on along the minus strand of NZ_JBEJZY010000019.1, from coordinate 76,457 downwards.
ACATTAAACACGGTTGTTACCACCGATGTTGGACAGCATCAGATGTGGACAGCTCAACATATGGCTTTTGATGGGCCTGAAAATTTTATTACATCCAGTGGGCTGGGAGCGATGGGATTTGGTATCCCTGCTGCAATTGGCGCTCAAATTGCCCGACCAGAGGATATGGTGATCTGTGTATCCGGTGATGGTTCTTTCATGATGAATGTTCAGGAATTGGGGACAATTAAACGCAAACAGTTACCAGTAAAAATTTTACTGTTGGATAACCAGCGGCTGGGAATGGTGCGGCAATGGCAGGAACTGTTTTTTGATAAACGATATAGCGAAACAACATTAACGGATAACCCTGATTTTGTCGCATTAGCGAAAGCTTTTGATATTCCAGGGCAACATATCACTGATAAATCACAGATTGATGAGGCTTTGGATGCGTTATTCAACAGTAAGGGACCGTATTTATTACAGGTATCCATTGAGGAATTAGAAAACGTTTGGCCGTTGGTCCCTCCCGGTGCAAGCAATGAAACTATGTTGGAGAAATCATTATGATGCAGTATCAACTTGCAATCCAGGCTCGTTCCTGCCCTGAAATATTAGAACGTATCTTACGAGTAACGCGTCATCGTGGATTTCAGATATGTTCAATGAATATGGATCAAACAATGGATGGCTATAATGTTAATATCGAATTAATTGTTGCCAGCCAAAGATCTGTTAATTTGTTGTCTTCACAATTGACTAAATTAGTGGATGTCGCTGGTGTCAAGATTTTGCAACCGAAATCACAATTAATACGTGCATAACGTAGAAATAAAGGAATAAGAGAATGACGAAGCAATCCGATTACATTTGGTTCAATGGCGAGATGGTTCCTTGGGCAGATGCTAAAGTTCACGTAATGTCACATGCTTTACATTACGGTACGTCGGTTTTTGAGGGAGTTCGCTGCTATGACTCTTATAAAGGGCCAGTCGTTTTCCGCCATCGTGAGCATATGCAGCGTTTACATGATTCTGCAAAGATTTACCGTATGCCAGTGAGTCAGAGTGTTGATGAATTGATGGAAGCGTGCAGGGCAACTCTTCGTAAAAATAATTTAGTCAGTGCTTATATACGTCCACTGGTCTTTATTGGGGATGTTGGAATGGGGGTTAATCCACCCGCCGGTTATAAAACTGATGTCATTATTGCTGCTTTCCCATGGGGAGCTTATTTGGGAGAAGATGCACTGGATCAAGGAATTGATGCTATGGTTTCTTCATGGAACCGTGCGGCGCCAAATACAATACCAACGGCGGCCAAAGCGGGTGGTAACTACCTGTCTTCTCTTTTAGTTGGTAGTGAGGCCCGTCGTCATGGATATCAGGAAGGTATTGCTCTGGATGTTTATGGTTATATCTCTGAAGGAGCGGGTGAAAATCTGTTTGAAGTAAAAGATGGTGTATTGTTCACTCCACCCTTTACCTCAGCGTCATTACCAGGAATTACCCGTGATGCCATTATCAAACTAGCGAAAGATTTGGGGCTGGAAGTTCGTGAGCAGGTATTGTCGCGCGAATCTCTGTATCTGGCAGATGAAGTTTTTATGTCTGGTACAGCGGCTGAAATCACACCCGTTCGCAGTGTTGATGATATTCAGGTTGGTATTGGTAAATGTGGACCAATTACCAAGAAGATTCAGCAAGCATTCTTTGGCTTGTTTGATGGCGCAACAGAAGATAAATGGGGCTGGTTAGATCCAGTAACTCCTTAATAAAACTATAAATAATTTAACGGGCGGTTCGTTCCCCGCCTGTTTTGATAACACGGGAGTGAAGAATAATGCCTAAGTACCGTTCTGCCACCACGACTCATGGCCGCAATATGGCTGGGGCCCGCGCTTTATGGCGTGCGACAGGGATGACCGATGCAGATTTCGGTAAACCAATTATTGCGGTAGTTAACTCATTTACTCAATTTGTTCCTGGGCATGTTCATTTACGGGACTTAGGTAAATTGGTTGCCGAGCAGATTGAAGCATCAGGTGGTGTTGCAAAAGAGTTCAATACAATAGCGGTGGATGATGGTATCGCAATGGGGCATGGTGGTATGCTCTATTCTCTGCCATCACGCGAATTGATCGCTGATTCTGTCGAATATATGGTGAATGCTCACTGTGCTGATGCCATGGTGTGTATTTCTAACTGTGACAAAATCACACCAGGTATGTTGATGGCAGCCCTACGCTTGAATATCCCTGCGATTTTTGTTTCCGGTGGCCCCATGGAAGCCGGTAAAACAAAATTGTCGGATCAGATTATCAAATTGGATTTAATCGATGCCATGATTCAAGGCGCAAACCCTAATGTCAGTGACGAGGATAGTCATCAGATTGAGCGTTCAGCTTGTCCAACCTGTGGTTCCTGTTCTGGGATGTTTACTGCTAACTCTATGAATTGTTTGACAGAAGCTCTGGGTCTGTCTCAGCCGGGGAACGGTTCGTTACTGGCGACTCATGCGAATCGTAAGGTGCTATTTCTGAACGCGGGCAAACGTATTGTTGAGCTGACTAAGCGCTACTATGAACAAGATGATGACAGCGCTCTGCCGCGTAATATCGCAACGAAAGCTGCATTTGAAAATGCGATGATGCTGGATATTGCCATGGGCGGTTCAACAAATACTGTACTTCACTTACTGGCTGCGGCACAGGAAGGGGAGGTTGATTTCACTATGGCGGATATTGACCGTCTGTCTCGTCAGATTCCTCATTTGTGTAAAGTTGCCCCAAGCACACAAAAATACCATATGGAAGATGTCCATCGTGCTGGTGGTGTGATTGGTATTTTAGGTGAGCTGGATAGAGCCGGTCTGTTGAATCGTCAGGTTAAAAATGTTTTGGGGTTGGATTTGCTGCAAACGCTTGAGCAGTATGATGTGATGCTGACGGCAGATGAATTGGTAAAGAAAATGTATTCAGCAGGCCCAGCGGGTATCCGTACTACTCAGGCATTTTCACAGAATTGTCATTGGCCTTCTTTGGATATTGACCGTGTAGAAGGTTGTATCCGTGACCTCAAACATGCATACAGTCAGGATGGTGGCCTTGCAGTTTTGTTTGGCAATTTGGCTATAGATGGCTGTATTGTAAAAACCGCAGGTGTTGATGAGAACAGTTTAACATTTCGTGGGCCAGCTAAAGTTTATGAAAGTCAGGAAGATGCGGTTGATGCGATCCTGGCTGGTAGAGTCGTTGCTGGTGATGTGGTCGTCATTCGTTACGAAGGACCAAAAGGTGGGCCGGGAATGCAGGAGATGTTGTATCCGACGACGTATCTGAAATCTATGGGATTGGGTAAAAGCTGTGCATTGATTACAGATGGCCGTTTCTCCGGTGGTACCTCTGGTTTATCGATAGGACATGTTTCGCCAGAAGCCGCTAATGGTGGTTTGATCGGTTTGGTTCAAGATGGCGATATCATTGATATTGATATTCCACTGCGGAAAATCCAACTTGATGTAGATGAAAAGACACTTGCTGCCCGTAAAACAGAGGAACTTACTCGCGGAGATAATGCGTGGACGCCGAAATCCCGTGAACGCCAGGTATCTTTTGCCCTGAGAGCTTATGCTTCATTGGCGACCAGTGCGGATAAAGGGGCTGTCCGCGATAAATCTAAGCTAGGGGGATAATTGCATGGTTGCATTCCGTCCCTTAACTTCCGCACCAAATGGTGCAGAGTACCTGAAAGCGGCGTTAAGCGCGCCTGTCTATGAAGTTGCTCAGGTGACGCCTTTACAGGAAATGAAGAAAATTTCTACCCGTTTGGGAAATACTATTTTGGTAAAACGGGAAGACCGGCAGCCCGTTCACAGTTTCAAGCTCCGTGGCGCTTACACTATGATTGCGGGTTTGACTGAGGAACAAAAAAGCCGGGGGGTGATTACGGCATCAGCTGGTAACCATGCTCAGGGGGTTGCGCTTTCCGCCAATCGCCTGGGAATTAACTCTCTGATTGTTATGCCGGTTGCCACTGCGGATATCAAGGTTGATGCAGTCCGTAGTTTCGGTGGAGAAGCTCTGCTATATGGCGCTAATTTTGATGAAGCCAAAGCCAAAGCAATAGAAATGGCACAGCAGGAAGGCTATACCTTTGTTCCACCGTTTGATCATCCCGATGTCATCGCGGGTCAGGCGACACTGGCGATGGAACTTCTGCAACAAGATGTGCATCTGGATCGAATCTTTGTGCCTGTTGGCGGCGGCGGTTTGGTTGCTGGAGTTGCGGTATTGATTAAGCAACTGATGCCAGAAATTAAAATTATTGGGGTGGAAGCGGAAGATTCAGCTTGCCTGAAAGCAGCGATGGAGGCCGGGCATCCGGTAGATTTACCAAGAGTTGGCCTGTTTGCTGAAGGTGTTGCTGTTAAACGTATCGGTAATGAAACTTTTCGTTTATGTCAGCAATATGTGGATGATGTTATCACGGTGGATAGTGATGCCATTTGCGCTGCGGTAAAAGATCTGTTTGAAGATGTGCGTGCGATTGCTGAACCATCCGGAGCATTGGCATTGGCTGGATTGAAAAAGTATGTTCAGCAGCATCAGATCAAAGGTGAGCGGTTGGCACACATTCTTTCTGGTGCTAACGTAAATTTCCATGGGTTACGTTATGTCTCTGAACGTTGTGAATTGGGCGAGCAACGGGAAGCACTGTTGGCCGTGACTATTCCTGAACAAAGGGGTAGTTTTCTGCGTTTTTGTCAGAAATTGGGCGATCGGGCGGTAACAGAGTTTAATTACCGCTATACGGATGCAGATCCTGAACAAGCTTGTCTTTTCGTTGGTGTCCGATTGAGTCGTGGTGAGGTGGAGAGACAGGAAATCATCGAGGAATTGTGTACCGCAGGATATCAGGTTGCAGATCTTTCAGATGATGAAATGGCGAAATTACATGTCCGCTATATGATTGGCGGTCGTCCATCTAAGCCATTGAGTGAGCGTTTGTATAGTTTTGAATTCCCTGAATCGCCGGGGGCCTTGCTGAAGTTCCTGCAAACATTGGGAACTTACTGGAATATTACATTATTTCATTATCGCAATCATGGTACAGATTATGGTCGGGTGTTAGCGGCATTTGAATTGTCAGGAACAGAAGTGCGTTTTAAGCGTCACCTTGATGCGTTGGGCTATGGATATCATGATGAAACGGATACTCCGGCGTTTAAGTTCTTTTTAATGTGTCAGTCATCTGAAACAGCTGGATGATGATAAGCATTTTGACGATGAAAAAACATGTTTCGTAGAACAACAAAATAGCGCCTTGGAAGGTGCTATTTTGACAAGGTTTCACTGGAAATAGCCTTGGATTCTGTGACTATGGTTATTAGTGCTGATGAGGTAGTCATCCAGTTTATTTTATTTTATTTATCATAAAGTTATTTCTTTGCTCCAACCGTGGGTTTTGCCAGCCAGATAAAGAACAGCAAAATCAGAAAAATAAACCCAAATAGCCAATAAATCTCGTTGGCTGCGATAATTAATCCTTGATTAGTGACTTCACGTGCCAGAGAGCTACTGACTTGAGCTTGTGACATCCCTAATTGTTCCATTTTCTGATAGGCTTGTTGGGCAATAGGGTTATGGGGGGTTATCGATTCAGTTAACTGGACGTGGTGGACAGCTTCACGGCGGGACCACATGGTCGTCGTAATTGAAGTACCCACGGATGTTGCCAGAGTGCGTAAGAAATTGAACAGGCTACCTGCGGAGGCGATTTTATCCGGTTCAACGTCGGATAATATAATGGCTGCTAGCGGCATAATTAAACAGGCAATAGCAAAGCCTTGGATAAATTGTGGCCAAGCCGCGGTGGCAAAGTCCATTGACAGCTCGAAGGTATGAGCCCGCCAAAAAAAGCACAGGGCAAAAACGATAAAGCTGAACATAACCAAATAACGCATATCGATTTTTGAACTGAAACGGCCAATGAGCGGAGCAAGTATTATGGGAACTATCCCTAATGGGGCCATAACTAACCCTGCCCAGGTGGCAGTATAACCAAAGACCATTTGTAATAACTGAGGTTGCAGAACCAGTGTGCCGATGTGGAGTAAAAAGGCCAAACTGATACATAAAGTACCAATAGTAAAATTACGTGATTTAAAGAGCGATAAATCAATGATCGGATCATCGTCGGTCAGTTCCCAAATGATCAGGAAAGTTACGGCAATAACCGCGATAATCGCTAATGCAATAATCTCTGTTGAGTTGAACCAGTCAAGTTCCTTTCCTCTATCAAGCAGTAACTGAAAACAACCGACGCCGGTAACTAATAAAATAATCCCTACAGTATCAATTGGCCTGACCTTTGTTTCAGTTTCCCGATCTTTTAACAGTATCCAAGTGATAGCGATGACGGCAAAGCCTACTGGGACGTTGATTAGAAATATCCATCCCCAATGATAGCTGTCACTGATCCAACCGCCGAGTATTGGACCACAAACCGGGGCGACAACGATAGTCATTGACCATAACGCCAGTGCCATATTGCGTTTTAACGGAGGATAGTTGTTTAGTAATAAACTTTGCGAAAGAGGCATGATTGGCCCGGCTGAGATGCCTTGCAGAATGCGGGAGATGATTAGCATTTCCAGGCTATTGGAGATGCCGCACAGCCAAGAGGTTATGACAAACAATAGCATTGATATTAAGAAGACCCGGACTTCCCCAAACCGTTTAGCTAACCAGCCCGTTAATGGAATAGAAATCGCGTTAGCAACAGCAAATGAAGTAATTACCCAGGTGCCTTGTGATACTGAGGAACCCAAGTCTCCGGCAATTGTTGATATTGCAACGTTAGCAATGGTCAGATCCAATATTTGTAAAAAAGCGGCTAATGCTAAAGCCAGGGTTAGCCAGCCAAGTTTGGCTCCTGATAATGGCTCTTTTAGCATGTTAACCTCACTCATCTTTACTGTTGTTAGCTTGAATGATTTCGTTAATTAGCCGATCAATTTCTCCGGTGTTGTAAGATAAAGAGTTGGTTTCATAAACAATGCCTTTACGAGGGGCATCAGAAAGGACCAAACCATCTTGATTTCTGGTATCGACAGTGACGTGCATGGATAAACCAATTCGTAAAGGATGATCAATAAGTTGTTGTGCTTCCAGTTCAACACGGACAGGCAAACGTTGAACCACTTTGATCCAGTTACCAGTGGCGTTTTGTGCCGGCAGTAAAGAAAATGCACTGCCGGTTCCCATATCAAGACCAACGATTCGGCCTTGATAAATGACATCATTGCCATAGAAATCGCTAATCAGAGTTACCGGTTGACCAATACGCACATTGGAGAGTTGAACCTCTTTAAAGTTAGCTTCGACCCAGAGTTGATCTGCCGGTACGATAACCATCAGCGGGGCGCCGCTTTTTATTTGTGAACCGACTTGAACACTGCGGCGTGAAACATAACCTGTCACCGGTGCGACAATCTGAGTGCGCTGCAAGGTTAACCATGCATCTCGGAGCTGGGAAGCGGCGAGTTTAATGGCTGGTTGTTGTTCCAATGGGGTATCTATAACTAACGCTTTGTTGGCATGATATTGTTGTTGGGCGACATTCAGCTCAGACTTTGCCATTTGAACACTATTACGGGAATGAATCAGATTTTCTTTGGCAATAGCACCGGTGAGCCCCAGATGTTCACGTCGTTTTAAATCATCCTGAACCTGCTGTAGCGCAGTCTGTTTTAATTCAATATTAGCCAGCAGCTTTTCATTATCGATGATGGTTTGGTGAGTTTGTCTGACACTACTAGCCAATATATTTTTTGCCCGTTCAAAAGCATGTTCTGCATCAATAGAGTCTAAACGTAGCAGAATGTCTCCTTGCTGAACGAAATCTGTATTATCGGCATGGATAGATGTTACGCTACCGGTGATTTGGGCCATTACTTGCACCTGATTACCGACAACGTAGGCATCATCAGTAGTTTGATGATAGCGTAATGCAACAAACCAGTAGGCAAAGTAACCTAATCCGGTAAAAACAAATAAGAGAGTTGCTAGGATCAATGCTAGCTTTCGCTTTGATTTTTTCTCATTAAGCGGAGGTGATTGTACTGGAACTGATTCTATTTCTTCGGCCATGTTCCTCTCCCATAACTGTGATCAAAAATAAATTAGACTATTAATGTGTTTATGCTTGATTAAACACCTTGGAGTTGACTACAAGGTCAAGATCTTCTCGTCTTGATAAAATGAAAATGGGTAATATTTAGCACTTAATGCCACAAGTATTATTAGTATTAAAATTATTTATTATCGTTATTAACATTTATCAGAGAAACTGGATTGGCTATCTGGCAATGATTAACGGCATTTTTTAAGTACCCAGATAAATATCTGGGTACAAATAACCACAGAATATGGATACGAATCTACTGATATTCTGCTTAACTGGTCAGGCTGTCATTCCGCCATCAACAACGAAAGTTTGCCCGGTAATGTAGCGTCCTCCGGGGCTGAGGAGGAAATTGATAGTCATAGCAATATCTTCCACTGAACCCAAGCGACCCAATGGGATATTAGATAACAGTTTTTTCCTGTGTGGTGCTGGAATATGATTCAGCATTTCAGTCTCAATCAAGCCTGGTGCAACGGTATTGACCCGAACATTAAATCGGCCAACTTCAACAGCTAATGAGCGGGTAATGCCGATCATTGCGGCTTTGGTTGCTGCGTAGTTAACTTGCCCTGAGTTAGCTTTAAATGCAGTGACCGAGCTCATGTGGATGATGCAGCCTTCTCCAGCCATAATCATTTCAGGGAGAAAAGCGTGATTGACTAAATAAACAGAAGAAAGATTGGTGGAAATCACGTTGTGCCATTCTTCTTCTTTCATGTTTATCAGCAACGCATCTTGTGTAATTCCGGCGTTATTGATGATTGCATAGGGAGAACCATACTGTGAGATAAGTTCTGCCGACAGGGTTGAGACTTCTTTCGCGTTTGAGACATCACATTGATGGCCTTCACAACTGTGACCTTGCTGCTTAATTTCCTGACAAAGTGTTTGCGCTTCATCTGTGCTTGATTTGTAGGTAAAAACCACATGGTAGTTTTGTGCAGCCAGCATTTTTACTATACCTTTGCCAATGCCACGTGATCCCCCTGAAACAAAAACCCAAGGTGCGTTGATATTCATTAAGTTATTCCTCTAAATTTTTATGCCATCCATTTGTCCGTACAGAATTCATCAAACCTTAGTTGGCAACCTGCTTTCTTTTTGTTGTTCCCATCAGACTCATTTCAACAACTAAAGAGATTTCTCCATTCAGCCAGATCGGGATTTCCAACGTACCGTATAACGAACCATCAACGTCGAATGTATCTTTAGGTAGGATCGTATATTCGATGCTTGGCATTTCGTCCGGGATTTGGCGATTGAGCAAGGTTGGAGAAAAACTCACTGTATGCATAACATGCAACACGATAAGATCTTTGAGGCATACTTCATCATGTCCCTGTTTGCCGAAATAGGTTTTAAATTCCGTGGCTAGTGCCGTTTTTGCACTTTGCTGCATGAAAAGATAAAAAATCAGGGCATCAAGAAAAATCCAGAACTCATTGACTTCGGGGAAGGTGCTTTTGAATTCAATGGATTTTTTTATTGTCTCTTGTATAGGAACTTGACACTGTGGTTTTTCAGGAAAGCCGGTTTTTTTCGAAAAATCGAAACGACTATAATGACCAACCAAAGGTTTCAGGCTTGTTGTTTCATCTTGCAGATTAAAGGTTGTTTTCCCATTCGGGTCAGTGTGCTTAGTTTTGACGCAATAGCAGGCATCCAGAGGCACTGGATTTCGCAAATTAACGTGCCACTGTCTGCCCATTCCCTCGTTTGGTTGTGACGGGTAATCGTATCCGCTTTTGAGAGGGATCATTGCCAGCATACCGTGTACGGCAATACCGCCTAATCCGACTTCTTTTGCGATTTTTTCATCAAAATGGATGGGGTTATAATCTCCAGAGAATTTAGCCCATTGACTGAGATCTTTTTTACTGAATTGAACGTTCATCTGTCGGCTTTCCTGAAAATAAGTGCACAGTTTGTGCCACCGAATCCATAGTTAACGTTTAAAGTAGTATCAATAACTTGGTTAGTTCGGTGGGTGTTGGGTACGTAATCTAGATCGCAGAGTGGATCAGGATTATTCAAGTGCATAGTCGCGGGAATAGTTGCGGTTTCCATTGCTTTAATACAGAAAATGGACTCAATTGCTCCTGCTCCGGCAATAAGATGGCCTGTGTAGGATTTTGTACTGGAAGTAGGAATCCGGTAGGCGTGTTCTCCCAGGCTCATTTTTAAAACATCGGTTTCGTTAATGTCGTTTAACGGAGTTGATGTGCCGTGGGCATTGATATAGTGAATATCTGACGCGGAGAGTTTGGCCTGTTCCAGTGCTGCCTGGATTGCCATAACCCGTCCTTGGCAATCTGGCGCCGGTGCTGTCATATCTGATGCGTCAGAGTAATTTCCATAACCGACGACTTCCGCCAGTATTTTGGCTCCTCTGGCAACAGCACTGTCATAATCTTCAAGACATAATATTGCTGCACCTTCTGACATCACAAAGCCACTGCGATCTTTGCTGAACGGACAGCAAGCTTTTTCGACAGATTCCTGTTCTTTGCTCAGTGCGCCAAGAATATCGATACTCCAGACGATGAATGGATCTCTGATACTTTCACCACCCCCTGCCAGCATCATTTTAGTGCGCCCGCTACGGATAAGTTCAAAAGCATCACCTATTGCCATACTGCCTGTTGCACAAGCTGCCACCGGGGTATTCTGATATCCCCGTAGATTCCAGTTCATTGAAATAGCCGCCGTACCTACGCTATGCATAGACATAATATTTGTCATGGGTGAGGCAATACCTTGGTCAGCGTAGGAATTGCTGTTTTCAACGGTTGCATCTTCCCCTCCCCAGCCGGTACCAAAAATGACACCTCGTTCAAAAGGGGAATAGCTTTCATCAAGAGCGGCTTTATCGTGACCAAATGCCATTTTAATTGCTTCATCCGCAGCAATCAGCCCAAGTTTGCTGAATTTGGGGAGGTTCTTTAGCAACTTTTTGGAAAACCGTGATACATCGGGAGAAAAAGGTATGTTGCCGAAGAATTTTGCTACGACAGAAGCATCTGGGTGAACTTCCTTTTTGTAGCCTACACGATAGTTTAGGATTGCATCCCAAATTTCCTGGGTATTTTGCCCAAGAGAACAGATAGAGCCATAGCCTGTGATGGCAACGCGGCGGTAGCCAGTTTGAAAATTCATGAAACATTATCTCCAAAGGTAAGTTCCTGGTGATATGCTTTATTTTTTAATACAACCAAATAATGGGGTTGGTAGATAAAAGCATCACAAAAATGAATGTTAGCCATGCTGTGATATGTCATAGACAGCTAACATCCAAATATATTAATAATGATTATTTTGTTAATTCACGGACATAATTGACAAAATCACCGATTGTCGTTGTTTCATTTCGCTGGAATTTATCGAAATTCAGCTGAATACCCATTTCTCTTTTTAAAGCAACCTGAATAGAGACAAAATCCAGACTTACCAAGTGAATATCATCAAGCAGGGTGTCAAGAGTAATATCTTCTGGTTCGATATCGGTTAATTCAGTAATTTGAGATTGCAGTAATTCAAACAGTTTCATATTAATATCCCCTTAAAATCTAAAGAAATGTTGGCGGAGCTTAAGTGCAGTAATATAGGTATTAGTGGTTAATAAATAAGTTATTCCTGCTACACCGTCTTTTAAATACAGTTTTGCCGTCATTCCTGAGTTTTTAACGGTTTCCCCGAAATTTTCAGCAAGTTATCAGTTTCTTGTTTAATCGCGCTAGCCAGCATCTCAATATCATTTTGGCTTGTGGTATATCCAAAGCTGATACGTACTGCACTATCGATACGATCATTAGGTAGCCCCATTGCCGTCAGAACATGAGAACGTTGTGTTGATTTGTTATTGCTACAGGCTGATCCTAAAGATAAAGAGACTCCGTGACATAGATCCAGTCTGCTGGCTAATGATTCAGCGCGGACGCCAGGGAAACTTAAGTTCAGTGTCCAGGGGGCCTGAAATGCTGGGTTTGTATTGCCATTAATTAAGTAGTTAACATGGTACTGTTTCAGCAGAGATAGCAAAGTTTCTCTGAGCGTTTTGCAGGTATTGAAATGTTCTTGCAATCCATTCAGTGATTCTTTAGCTGCCGCCGCCAGTCCTGCAAGGCCCAGAGTGTTTTCAGTGCCGCTGCGTATTCCTTGTTCTTGCCCGCCACCGTGCAGCAAGGGATTTAATTGAATACTTGGTGCATGATAGAGCCCACCAATACCTTTTGGGCCATTAAACTTATGGCCGGAGAAAGAGGCAGTCGTTATGCCAGGGAGAGTGTCACAGCTAAAAGGAAGTTTACCAATAGCCTGTACTGCATCTATGTGTAAATAGATACCAGCCTCTTTTGCTAAAGAAGCGATTGCTTCATAGGGCTGTATCACTCCGGTTTCGTTGTTAATCGCCATCAATGTGATCAGGCGTGTTTGTGGCCGCAGGTTTTCCCGGATGCTTTGTACATTTATCCGCCCCTGATTATCAGGGTCGATCAGCGTCAGTTGCAGCCCGCGTTGCTGGTACCAGAGTAACGGCGCCAGAACAGACGGATGCTCAATGGAAGAGCTAATAACATGATGTGCAGACAGATCCGAACTGGGAAGCGTGGCTAACAGGCTGGATACTGCTTGGTTATTACTTTCGGTTCCTCCTGATGTAAACAGGATTTGTTCTGGTACCGTGCCCATTAATGACGCCATAGAGCTTCTGGCGTCAGCGAGCAAGTTTTTAGCCATGTTGCTTAAACTGTAGTGGCTGGACGGATTAGCAAAAACAGACAAAGCATCTTTAATCGCCAACTGGGCTTTAACACTTAGCGGTGTCGTGGCGTTGTAGTCGAAGTATAGGCTTGTCATATTTTTCCCTTTAGCTGCTCAAATAGCTTATGCAGCATATCAAGACAGTGTTGCTGAGCGGGTTCTAACTCGCCTAATAACGCATCAATTCCTTCAGGTAATAATGCGTTCAATTCTTCGAGAGTTTTACCTTTAACATGGCGACAAAACTGGTTCGACATTGCCAGGGATGCTGTGCATCCCCATGCGCGGAAACAGGCATTATTTACCCGCCCTTGACTATCCAGTGTCAGGTCGATATCAACCTTGTCACCACAGACAGGATTGCCTAACGCCAGTTTAATTGCGGGACTGGATAACGTCCCCTGGCAGTCAGGATTGCAAAAGTTGTCAATAATGATGTTGTTAAACATAATTCCACCTTGCTATTTATATCGCGGGTGTAGCTGGGGCAGTTTCATCATCTGACATTTTTCTCTCAAGATTGACTGCACAACAACCAAACTCTTTAGCGGCAGCAGTACGCATAACAAACTGAATCCGCTGAGAATTACGCCAGGATTTGTTAGGGTCGGTACGCAAGTAGACCAAATCTTCTGTCAGTAACATACCTGGGGTGGAAACAGAAAGTGGATCCAGGATCACCAATTGCCCTGTTTCACCATCAGGCAGTTCGCGTGATAGATCATTAGGATCACGGACGGAGAAATGAATATAAGGAGGAACATGCTTATGGTTATATTCATCTTCTATGGCGAGAACGTTTGCTTCAACCAGACCATACATATCACGTGTTCGGGATACAGGAATTCCCATCCATTCTTCGATATCTGCATTTAATTCGCTGCGGGAGATCATATCTCCGGTAAAACGTTTCCAGCCTCCCATCGTAATCACCATACTATCGCGATCTAAAGTGAGTTTGGTGTTATTCTCTTTTAAGAAAGTAATAAAACGGTGGATCATGAATGGAGGGCCAATTAAATGCCGGGTGAATTTGCCTTTCCATTGGATTAATTGATTTAGTGCGTCTTCTGGGGAAAAACGATCCTGATTAATCATATAGCGTCGGGTATCTAATAAACCTGTCAGGAAATTAAAGATCTTGACCAGCGCCATTTCTGGAATATCTTCTGTTGAAGGGCATAAGCATAGGCCTGCGCCGCCAGATAATTTGAACATGTTGCGATAATTAGAATAAACAGCCAGTACTGTGTGATCCATCGTATCGTGGCAACGACGATAAACGCTGGGAATTCCACTCGTACCCGTTGAACGCATTTCATGTTCGATTTCAGAGAGTGGTTTGCTTAATAAACGATGACTTTCGGCTGATTTATAAGTTGCAACAGGTATCAGTGGGATGCGAACTAAATCATTATAGCTCTGGATATTTTCTGGCTTAATACCTTGTTTTTCACAAATATCTCTATAGTAAGGGTTATTGTGATAATGAAAATGAAACGCATCTTTAAGCAGGCAGGTTTTTAACTCTTGCTGCTCTTCTTTGGACAGCTTATAGAGAAAGTCGACATCTGCCATTAACCATTTCAGCGGATTGCCTCCACGGGATTTTATACCATCATATATATTTTTGATATTTTCCATTTTTTCATCTCCGGTAGGGTAAAGAGTCGATGAACTCATCTTTGTTTATTATAAGTTATAGCAATAAAGCATAAGTTACGTAGGAAAAAAGGATAGTGATTAATAATTCCATTTTATTGAATAAATTGGCTATATTATTGTTCTGATTATTATATGGATTTGTCAATATTGTTAAAATTATGATAAAAACAGCTGATTTATTCAAAATGTTCACTTTAATACGAATATGACCAGTTAATTCAAGTGTTTTTTTTAATTGTGTTTTATATTTTTGTGAAGTCCGTTGTTTTTTGATCTATTGAATGTTTTTTTATAAATTTTTTCATTGTCCTAAGATTGAGATAGTGATAAAAATAAAATATAGATAAATGCCGAATTAAAAACGAGTACGCATGATGAAAATGGATTGCTTAATTGTGGGTGCCGGTCAAGCCGGATTAAGTTTAGCTGCTATTCTTGCGGCTAAGAATATTAATGTCTGCATATTAGAGCGAGAGGCGCGTATTGGTGATGTGTGGCGCAGACGCCCTGATAATATGTTGTTATTCACGTCACGTGGTATGACTCAGCTTCATGGCCTGCCGTTTCCTGGAATTGAAGATGGCTATCCGGATAAACATGAAGTTGCTGATTATCTTGAGCGTTATGCTTCACACCATAACTTGACGATACATACTCAAACTGAAGTGGTTGAAGTGAAGCATAATAAAAATGGCTATAGCGTTAAAACAAAAGACGGGAAAGTATTTAATGCATATTGTCTGGTTAATGCCACAGGTGCTAATCAATTAGCTGATATTCCGGTACTTTCTGAGCAACTGTCTACTGATATACAACAAATTGGGGCGGATCAGTATCAGGAACCTAAACAAATTAAAGCAGGCAGCAGAGTCGCTATTGTTGGTGATGGCGCCAGTGGCCGCCAGATTGCCAAAGATTTAGCGGCGACTGCGAAGGTGACGTTATTTTGTGGTTCTTCTCGTCCTCTCCTACCTAATAGAATAATGGGCAAAGATATCTTTTGGTGGTTAAGTAAAAGTGGTCTGTTATTTGCCAATTATTACAGTCTGGTAGGGAAAATCATGCGGCGGCGTAATCCCATTCCTTGTGGAGAGCTGAAAAACTACCGGTTAGCTGCTTTTGGTATAAAAATAGCGAATAGATTAGTTGATATAAAAGATAATAAGTTATGTGATTTGTCTGGCAATCAATATGAGGTCGATACTGTTATCTGGTGTTTGGGGTATAAAGATAATACGGTGTGGTTAACTCTTCCCGGTGCTGCGGATGCTAACGGATTCATTTGTAAAAATGGGCATGAAGAAGGTGGAAAAACACCTTACCCTGGGTTATTTATCATCGGACGGAAATGGTTGAGTAGTCGTGGCTCTGAACTTATGCTAGGTGCTTATAAAGATACAAGCCGAGTAGCTAAATGGGTAGAAAATTATCTAAGAGAGCATGTATCATTAAAATGAATAATTAATACAGGATAGTGATATTTCACTCTGTATGTTTTATTTGTTGTGAATTCGTGAATTATTAGATGGTATTGCTATGGTGTTGTTCTGAATTCTGTATCATTACTAAAATTTCATAATATTAGGAATAGAATGATACAGAATCGCTAACATACTGGCTTTGATAATGACAAATATAAATAGAATTTACTTATTTTAGATAATTTATCAAAAATACTATTTATTCGTGATTCAGATATTCTGCTTTGGGAAATTTAAACCTGCTAACGTTAATGATAAACTAGATTGTTTTTTTTGTGCTTGTTGTGTTCTATTCATACTGGCATTTTTTAATTCAGAAGGCCTTAACCCATATAGCATCATACAGGTACGACTGAAATGTGCACTGTCGGAAAATCCGCTATTACAAGCTAATAATGTCAGTGAGTCCGATAAGTGTATCTCATTAATAGCATGATGTAGGCGTTTCCATAATAGATAACTGCGGAAATTAGTCCCCATTTTTTCCCGAAATAGATGTAAGAACCGACTTTCTGATAAATAAAGTTGATCTGATATTTCACGGGACGATATACATTTAACGGGTAATTCAGTAATAAGAGAGGCTGCTTTCATGATCCGTTTATCCTGATAACAATGACAGTCTTCTATTTCACCTAATAGGTTGTTTAGGATAAAAATATCTGGAGCGGTTTCTGATTGTAAACAATTAATAAAATAATTTGCGATCAAATCGGATGATTCTTGACTTAAATATATTATATCTGAACCCATCATCTGATGTGATAATAGATGGCATAGAGGATTGGCTGGATCTATCAGTAAATTAAAACAGAGTTGTCCTTCTGAGTGTAATTTATGTTTAATATTAGAGGAAATAATGAACCCATGCGCTTGTTTCGATTTATTTTCAGTGTCAATTCTCATCAGTGAATTATGTGGTGATACACTTAATTGTATACAAGGATGGTGATGCCACTCTGTTTTCATATTATAAGAGAAAACGAGATCTTGTAGATGGAATTTATAGAATTTAATAAAATATGGCGCTTTGTCTATTTTATGTAACATAATATTGTCCTTTATTAAATAATTTTGTGTGTTTAAATTAATTGTTTTATATAATAATGATAAATTAGTGATATTATTTTATAATTAAATTACTTCGCTAGTGATTATTGTCGGTAACTATATCGTCGAAATATTATTAAATGCTTGCTATAAAATTTAAAGTATCCTCCTGTAATATCCAGTAAGAAATTATTTCATTATTATAATATATTGTTATGACATGGAAAAAGAATTATACCCCACTGTGTTTTTAGACGGTGAAATATTCAATATTGTTGTTTTTACTAGCCAATTTTAACAATATCTGAACTTCTCAGAGTTAAATGGCTGTTATTCAATTGATATAATTAAAAGTATTTTATTTAGTAACATAATTAATGACCAAAAAATTTAATGAGGGATTAATTTTTTCATATAATTATTATTGATTACTTATAACTTATATTAAACATATTATCATGAAAACAATATGGTTATTTTTTTATATTCTTTGTGAATTATGTCACATGAATCATAAGTATATTGGCATAATGCTAAAAGTGGTTGATATCAGACTTGTAATGAACAAAAATACCTGCTAACGCAGTTCCTTATAACAATCCCCAAAATGCTTTAAGCAAGGGCTCATTCAGCCTTTTTCTCTGCACACATATACCCAACTCGAACGGTTCCACCAGAGAAATATTGTCTAGTAACGATATGCGATTGCGTATTGGTTCAGGGCTGTTCTCTACCACTACGTTGGGAATTAATGCAACGCCACAACCTAATGCAACCATAGAAACAATGGCTTCGTGGCCGGACACTGTAGCGTAAATCAATGGGTTGTTAATTTTATGGTGGCGAAACCAGAACTCAATACGTTTACGTGAAGGGCCGTGCTCCGGCAAAATAAAGGGAATGTTATTCCAGTCGGGGCATTCTTGTGTGGCGAGTGCCCGTACAGTACAGGGAAGTGAAGGCGCGATCAGTACCAACGGTATTTCACCAATTTTGGTGAAACTGACATTATCTGGCAGTTTTTCCGGCTTACCGGCGATGCCTAAATCGGCATCATTAGACTGTACCTTATTGACCGCATCTGCGGCATCACCGGTAGTGAGTTTGATTTCAACCAGAGGATGCTCTGCACGGAAACGATCAAGGATCTGTGGTAAGTGGCTGTAAGCCGCAGTTACTGAACAAAACAGGCGTAATTCGCCACTTAGAGAAGGACTTTGTTGATTCAATGAGTGCTGTAATTGCTGATATTGTAACAGTGTTTGTTGGGAGAACTGTTTAAATTGCTCGCCGGCAAATGTCAGCTTTACAGTGCGATTATCCCGTAAGAATAATGGATGCCCCAATATATCTTCAATGCGCTGAATTTGGCGGGATAGTGTGGATGGGCTGACGTGCATTGCTTTTGCTGTGCGGCCAAAATGACAGCTTTCAGCCAGATGTAGAAACAGTTTGAGATCACGTATATCCATAGTTCATTCTCCTTTTCCTGTCCTGTAATCAATATTGCATAAAGTGCAATGTAGTATTGTTAATATATCAATTTAAGCAATGCCTTTCATGTCATATATTAAAAATATGCAACCACCTAACAGGGTGGGCAAATCTAAAAAATAGTCGCAGCACTTGATTGCTGAATACAACATGATAACGGAGTCACTAATGGCTAATTATTTTAATACGCTGAATTTGCGTCAGCAGTTGGCACAGTTAGGTAAATGTCGTTTTATGGCGCGGGAAGAGTTTGTTGATGAGGCAGGATATTTAAAAGGTAAAAAAGTAGTCATCGTCGGTTGCGGTGCGCAGGGGCTGAATCAGGGCCTGAACATGCGTGACTCCGGTTTGGATATCGCTTATGCCTTGCGTAAAGAGGCTATTGAAGAAAAACGGGCTTCATGGCGTAAAGCAACCGAAAATGGTTTTCAGGTTGGTACTTATGAAGAGCTGATTCCACAGGCTGATTTGGTTGTCAACTTGACGCCGGATAAACAACACTCTTCTGTTGTTCGCGCAGTTCAGCCGCTGATGAAAGAGGGTGCTGCGCTGGGTTACTCCCACGGTTTCAATATTGTTGAAGTTGGTGAGCAGATCCGTAAAGACATCACTGTTGTGATGGCTGCGCCTAAGTGCCCTGGTACTGAAGTTCGTGAAGAATACAAACGTGGTTTTGGTGTTCCTACCTTGATCGCGGTTCACCCGGAAAACGATCCGAAAGGTGAAGGGATGGCGATCGCGAAGGCATGGGCAGCGGCAACAGGTGGTCATCGTGCAGGCGTTCTGGAATCGTCTTTCGTTGCTGAAGTGAAATCTGATTTGATGGGTGAACAAACCATTCTGTGCGGTATGCTACAAGCTGGCTCATTGCTGTGTTATGACCAACTGGCGGCGGAAGGTGCGGAACCGGGCTATGCAGGAAAATTGGTCCAGTTTGGTTGGGAAACCATCACGGAAGCACTGAAGCAAGGTGGTATTACCCTGATGATGGATCGTTTGTCTAATCCGGCAAAACTGCGTGCATATGCGCTGTCTGAGCAGTTGAAAGAGATCATGACTCCACTGTTCCAGAAACACATGGATGATATCATTTCTGGTGAATTCTCTTCCGGCATGATGGCTGACTGGGCCAATGATGATAAAAATCTGTTAAATTGGCGTGAGGAAACGGGTAACACTGCGTTTGAGAATTCACCTGAATATGATGGCAAAATCAGTGAACAGGAATACTTTGATCATGGTGTTTTGATGGTTGCTATGGTGAAAGCCGGGGTTGAACTGGCATTCGAAATTATGGTGAATACCGGCATTATTGCTGAATCTGCATATTATGAATCTCTGCATGAATTGCCGCTGATTGCTAATACAATCTCTCGTAAGCGTCTGTATGAAATGAACGTGGTTATTTCTGATACCGCCGAATATGGTAACTATTTGTTCTCTCATGTTGCTGTTCCATTGCTGAAAGAGAAGTTTATAGGTTCACTACAGGCAGGTGATTTAGGTAAATCTGTTGCGGATAGTGGTATTGATAATGCCCAGTTGCGTGATGTTAACGAGGCTATCCGTAACCACCCAATTGAAGTTGTTGGCCGTGTATTACGTGGCTATATGACAGATATGAAACGTATTTCTGTTGGTGGTTAATATCAGATTGAGTTAAAGATACAGGGGGCGAAATTTCCCCCTTTAAATTTAATGAGAAATAGTTGCTGAGATGAAATGTGTACCCGTGCTGAGTAGTAAGTGACTATTATCAACCTGTAGGGTTTCTTCTCCTTATTAAGTTTCTTCTCCTTATTAAATAAAACGGCGTTTCCTCTCCCTCTTTCTGCTACAATTCCAGCCCCGAAGCACTGTCCTGATATAACTCATTAAACATCATGCGATTAAATCCCAGCCAACAACAAGCAGTTGAATTTGTTACCGGTCCTTGTCTGGTTTTGGCGGGGGCGGGCTCCGGCAAAACTAGAGTTATCACGAATAAGATTGCCCATCTTATCCGTATTTGTGGTTATCAGCCTCGTCATATCGCTGCTGTTACTTTTACTAATAAAGCCGCCCGGGAAATGAAAGAGCGTGTAGCACAAACTCTGGGACGCAAAGAGGCTAAGGGGTTAATGATCTCTACTTTCCATACGCTGGGATTGGAAATCATTAAGCGCGAGTACAAGGCATTGGGAATGAAAAGCAATTTCTCATTGTTTGATGATCAGGACCAGATGGTTCTGCTGAAAGATTTGACGGCTGATTTACTGGAAGAAGATAAAGATTTACTACAAAAATTGATCTCTTCCATTTCAAACTGGAAAAATGATCTGCTTTCTCCTCAACAAGCTACGGCATTAGCTCGTTCTGCTCAAGAGCATCAGTTTGCTGAATGTTATCGTCGTTATGATTTGCACCTAGTAAGCTGTAATGTATTGGATTTTGACGATCTGATTACCAAACCGACATTGCTGATGCAAAGTGATGAAGAAGTAAGGGAACGTTGGCAAAACCGTATCCGTTATTTGTTGGTAGATGAATATCAGGACACCAATACCAGTCAATATCAACTGGTTAAATTGCTGGTGGGACAAAGGGCCCGTTTTACGGTGGTTGGTGATGATGACCAGTCGATCTATTCATGGCGTGGTGCAAGACCACAAAATCTAGTGTTACTGAAAGAGGATTTCTCGAAGCTTAATGTGATTAAACTAGAGCAAAACTACCGTTCTTCTGGTTGTATTCTGAAAGCGGCTAATATTTTGATTGCTAATAATCCTCATGTGTTTGAAAAGCGGCTTTTTTCTGAGCTGGGTTATGGTGATCCGCTGAAAGTCATTATGGCTAATAATGAAGAGCATGAAGCGGAAAAAGTTATCGGGGAAATGATTGCACATCACTTTATCAATAAAACTCAATATAAAGACTACGCTATTCTCTATCGGGGAAATCATCAATCCCGGGTGTTTGAAAAAATGCTGATGCAAAACCGCATTCCTTACCGGATTTCTGGCGGTACTTCTTTCTTTGCCCGCCCTGAAATTAAAGATCTGCTGGCTTATCTGCGGGTGCTGACTAATCCTGAGGATGACAGCGCATTCCTGCGGATTGTTAATACGCCAAGACGTGAAATCGGTGCGGCTACAATTCAAAAACTGGGTGAATGGGCGAAGCAGCGTAATAAAAGCCTCTATCAGGCCAGTTTTGATCTTGGTTTGGAACAAAGCTTGGCTGGTCGTGGGTTGGCGGCACTACAGCGTTTTACCCACTGGATGGATGAGATAGCCCGTCAGGTTGAGCAGGAACCTTTGCTGGCGGTGCGTGATTTGCTGCATGGTATAGATTATGAAAGTTGGCTGTACGAAACATCACCGAGCCCGAAAGCCGCTGAAATGCGGATGAAGAATATTAATCAGCTATTTACTTGGATGAGTGAAATGCTGGAGGGTGATGAATTGAACGAACCAATGACTTTATCTCAGGTCGTCACGCGTTTCACATTGCGGGATATGCTGGAGCGGGGAGAAGATGGTGAAGAGTTTGATCAGGTGCAATTGATGACTCTGCATGCTTCTAAAGGATTAGAGTTTCCCTATGTGTTTTTGGTCGGTATGGAAGAAGGGCTGTTACCTCATCAGAGCAGTATTGATGAAGAAAATATTGATGAAGAACGGCGATTGGCTTATGTGGGAATCACTCGCGCTCAACGGGAGTTATTTTTTACTTTATGTAAAGAGCGTCGCCAATATGGTGAATTAATCCGTCCTGAACCAAGCCGTTTTTTATATGAGTTGCCACAGGATGATTTACATTGGCCGCAAGATAAGAAAATAGTTACTGCTGAAGAGAGGATGCAAAAAGGGCAGTCTCGCATTGCGGATATCAAGTCGCGTTTAGGTCTTGGGCAAAAAAATAAGCAGTAAATAGATTAAAGATTCCCTGTATCAGAGAGATACAGGGAAAATGATTGAGCTTCGGTTTTAGCTAATCTGTTCTTCCAAAACAAGTGACCATTGAACATGACTTTGCCACTGAATTTCCTGCTGTAAAGATTCCGCCCGCAGAGGGTGCTGCATTAGCCAGCCATGAGGCAGCGTTACCCTCAGCGTTTCACCACTCACTTTTAAACTCAGAGCAGGGAGTGTGTTATCTCGGCGACGGTTGGTGAATATGATAGCCAACCGCAGCAGGCGGCATAAACGTTGAACTTGTCTCAGAGGCAAAGCGTTTTGTTGATTGAAGGAAATCAAATCAATCGTGCCACTTTGGTTCTTCAGCAGTGTGGCTAATAGTTTTTTCTGTGCGGGAGTATAGCCAGGGAGATCGAGGTAATTGATAAGATAGGCTGCGTGTGAGGGGGCTTGATGGAAATCAACACTTAGCCCAATTTCATGTATCATACAAGCACTCTGTAATAATTCATGACATCGGCT
This sequence comes from Photorhabdus viridis, assembly GCF_040256935.1. Taxonomy (NCBI): domain Bacteria; kingdom Pseudomonadati; phylum Pseudomonadota; class Gammaproteobacteria; order Enterobacterales; family Morganellaceae; genus Photorhabdus; species Photorhabdus viridis. Next base: position 53,414 of record NZ_JBEJZY010000019.1, on the reverse strand, counting down.
ATCCAACCCCCAAGGTTTAGCAATTTGTTGTAAGAAGTGTTCAGCCAATTGCTTGACTCGTTGAGACTGTTCAGCATCCAACTGAAAACGACGTTGTATATTACGTAGGGTTCTGATGCGAATATCTTGTTCTATTGGCAAATCTAGCATGCCGTAGACAAGACCTTCTCGTAAAGCGCCTCCTGCAAGGATCATACTTTCAATATTTAATGCCTGAAAAATAGCTATCAAGATAGCAAGACCACTTGGGAAAACCAGAGCCCGCTCCAGCGTCAATCCCTCTATTTCCAGCTCTTCCAGCTTACCGCATTCAATTGCTTTATGTTTGAGTTTCTGGAGTTTTGGCAAAGTGATCAGCTCATCCATACCCTGAGCAATCATGATTTCTTGCAGAGCCTGAACGGTGCCGGAGGCTCCGACACAGATTTGCCAGCCTTGTTCGATAAGCTTTGGAGCAATAGTTTTCAGCGTTTCATGTGCGGCCGTTTCGGCTTTGGCGAAATTTTCTTCCGTTAGGCTGCGGTCATGAAAGTAGCATTCAAGCCAGGTAACACAGCCCATACTTAGGCTGGATAACTGGGTGGTTTTTGCCCTATTCCCAGTGACCAGTTCTGTACTTGCCCCGCCAATATCTACGACTAAACGTTTTTCAGGGCCGCCGGTTGTATGGGCAACACCTTGATAAATAAGCCGAGCTTCATCTTCGCCGCTGATTACTGTAACCGGGCAACCAAGGATTTCTGATGCTTTTTTCACAAATTCACCTGAATTTTCGGCGATACGCAAAGTTGCTGTAGCAACAACGCGGATTTGTGATGGTGGTATATCCTGTAAGCGTTCAGAAAAAACCCTGAGACATTGCCAACCTCTCTCCATTGCTTGTTGAGATAGGTGGTTATTTTTATCCAGTCCCGTGGCCAGTCTTACTTTACGTTTGATTCGTGCCAGTATCTGAATACTGCCGGATATTTCACGCACAACCAGCATATGGAAACTGTTTGAACCCAAGTCGATAGCCGCATAGAGCGAAGAAGAACTCAGCATCATTTAATTCAGCCTGAACGTTTACGGTTATTACGTGGTGTATTATTGCGATGCGATAAAGTATTACGGCGCTGATGGTTCCCTGAACGCGAACGGTGGCGGCGTTTAGGAACCGGTAAATCTTTCAGCAATGCATGACTGTTATATTTGCTGACAGGAATATGGTGCTGAATATAATCTTCAATCGCTGGCAGGTTCAGAGCATATTCTTCACAGGCCAGGCTGATTGAGTGGCCACTTTCACCTGCACGACCAGTACGACCAATGCGGTGAACATAATCCTCGCAGTCATCTGGTAAGTCATAGTTAAAAACATGGGTTACGGAAGGAATATGCAATCCGCGGGCTGCTACATCCGTTGCAACTAAAATATCAATGTTGCCGTTGCTGAATTCTTCTAGAATGCGTAATCGTTTTTTCTGTGCCACATCGCCGGTTAGCAGACCAACTCGATGCCCGTCAGCAGCCAGATGAGCCCAGATATCTTCACAACGATGTTTTGTGTTGGCGAAAATAATGCAACGATCAGGCCACTCTTCTTCCAATAACGTCTGAAGCAGGCGCATCTTCTCTTCATTAGAGGGATAAAACAGCTCTTCGCGGATGCGGTGCCCTGTTTTCTGTAACGGTTCCACCTCTACATATTCTGCATGGTTCATCTGCTCAAATGCCAGTTCCCGGACCCGGTAAGAGAGCGTGGCGGAAAACAGCAAGTTCATGCGCTCATTTGCAGGAGGCATCCGGCGGAATAGCCAGCGAATATCTTTGATAAAACCCAGATCGTACATACGATCAGCTTCATCAAGAACGACAACTTGAATTGCATTCAGGTTGATATGCTCTTGTTTGGCATAGTCAATCAAACGTCCGGTCGTGCCGATAAGAATGTCAACACCGGATTCCAGCACTTTCAGCTGCTTGTCGTAACCATCACCGCCATAGGCAAGGCCCATCTTTAATCCCGTTGCCTGTGCCAGATCTTCTGCATCAGAGTAAATCTGTACAGCCAGTTCGCGGGTAGGAGCCATAATCAGCGCTCTTGGCTGATTGGTCTGACGCTCCTTCGCTGCGGGATGAGTCAGTAAATAATGAAAAGCAGACGCCAAAAATGCTAACGTCTTCCCAGTACCGGTTTGCGCTTGCCCCGCGACATCACGACCTTCGACAGTGAAAGGCAATGTCAGTGCCTGTATCGGCGTACAATTAGAAAAACCCTTTTTATCAAGAGCTTCTATGACTTTGGGGTGCAAGGCGAAGTCGGAAAACTTCTTTTCTGTCAAGTGTGTTTTACTCATAGTGTGGTAGAATATCAGTTAACCATTGTTTTACGAAAGTGTATCCACTGAAATAAAGGCAAGCTTATGTCAGTAATGTTACACTAACATGGTAAAAAATTATTCTTTGGAGTAAAAAATGAGCGATAAAATTATTCATTTGAGTGATGTTAGCTTTGATACTGATGTGCTTAACGCCGCTGGTCCGGTTCTTGTCGATTTTTGGGCAGCATGGTGTGGACCATGTAAAATGATTGCACCTATCTTAGATGAAATCGCCCCAGAATATTCAGGTAAACTGACGATTGCTAAACTGAACATTGATGACAATCCGGCAACTGCTCCTAAGTATGGTATCCGTGGTATTCCTACACTGTTACTGTTTAAAGACGGTCAGGTTGCTGCTACCAAAGTGGGAGCACTGTCAAAAACTCAATTGAAAGAATTTTTGGATGCTAATCTCTGATTGAAGTAAGATCACATTAATACCGGACGTTTAGCTTATGCTATTATTTATTTCATTGACCGCTAGACGTCCGTAAAGAAGCGTGATAAGTTAGCGCCACTGCTTGTATCACATACATCTGTTAGGAGTATGTTGCATACTGAACAATCTGTAGTGTCTGATAAGTCTGTTATCTCTGGATAGTCTAAAGTATCCGATGGGTTATACGGGAATAATCTGGCGTATAGCTCGTTACGTTGAGATAGTTTTTTATAGAAATCAGTAATGTTTCAGCATTATCTCAACAGCGTTTTTGACAGCCTGTCAGTCTTATTTGAGCTCAATCTTAGTACTTCAAATTACTACCTTTTTATATGCATAATGTATTAAAGGTCTTATTTGTTTTTTGTACAAAATAAACAGGCACCGATGACGCTGCCATACTATTCACGTTCATAGTTCGAGATATACCCCGAGTTTAAGAACCCACCATTATGAATCTTACCGAATTAAAGAATACGCCGGTATCTGAACTGATTACACTCGGCGAAAAGATGGGGCTGGAAAGTCTGGCCCGTATGCGTAAACAAGATATTATCTTTTCTATCCTTAAGCAGCATGCGAAAAGTGGAGAAGATATCTTCGGTGACGGTGTGCTGGAGATATTGCAGGATGGATTTGGATTTCTCCGTTCAGCAGACAGCTCCTACCTTGCCGGTCCCGATGATATCTACGTTTCTCCCAGCCAAATCCGCCGTTTTAACCTCCGTACCGGTGACACAATTTCAGGTAAAATCCGCCCACCTAAAGAAGGTGAACGCTATTTTGCACTGTTGAAAGTTAATGAAGTTAACTTTGATAAACCAGAAAATGCCCGTAGCAAAATTCTTTTTGAAAACTTAACTCCTCTGCATGCTAATAATCGTTTGCGTATGGAGCGTGGTAATGGTTCCACTGAGGATCTGACTGCCCGTGTTCTGGATCTGGCTGCACCGATTGGCCGTGGACAACGTGGTCTTATCGTAGCGCCGCCAAAAGCGGGTAAAACCATGTTGCTGCAAAATATTGCTGCTAACATTGCTCACAATCATCCAGATTGTGTATTGATGGTACTTTTGATTGATGAACGTCCAGAAGAAGTAACCGAAATGCAACGTCTGGTGAAAGGTGAAGTTATTGCTTCTACTTTTGATGAACCTGCTTCCCGTCACGTTCAGGTGGCAGAAATGGTCATTGAGAAAGCAAAACGTCTGGTTGAACATAAAAAAGACGTTATTATCCTGCTTGATTCTATTACCCGTTTGGCTCGTGCTTATAACACGGTTGTCCCTGCATCCGGCAAGGTACTGACCGGTGGTGTAGATGCTAATGCGTTACATCGTCCAAAACGTTTCTTCGGCGCTGCACGTAATGTGGAAGAAGGTGGAAGCTTGACCATTATTGCGACTGCGTTGGTGGATACGGGGTCTAAGATGGATGAAGTGATTTACGAAGAGTTCAAAGGCACTGGTAATATGGAGCTGCTCCTCTCCCGTAAAATTGCTGAAAAACGTGTCTTCCCGGCTATTGATTACAACCGTTCTGGTACACGTAAAGAAAATCTACTCACTACGACTGAAGAGCTACAGAAAATGTGGATTCTTCGCAAAATTATTCACCCGATGGGAGAAATTGATGCGATGGAATTCCTTATCAATAAGTTGGCTATGAGTAAAACAAACGACGATTTCTTTGACATGATGAAACGTTCGTAGTTTCTCACTCACTTTACGATGATTTTAATAAGCGCCACGATTTCGTGGCGTTTTTTGCATCTACGATTATGGTGTTATGTAAATATGGTATGTATTTTGCATGAATTTCATATGCTGCCATTTTTCAATAAGTGCTACAAATATGATGTAAAAATTATTAATTTTTCTACAGTAAAAAGGAAGAATATCCTCACGAAATGGCGAATTTATGGGGTTTGGTTCTTGTCCAGAAAAACCATGTGCCTGTGGATAATAAATAACCAGGATATATTTGTTTTTCACGGAGAGTTTTTATCGTGAATATTCACAGTATGAGTATCGAAATTTTTTTCATCTTTTTGTTTTCTTTTGCATTTTTGTTCATGGCTCGTATCTTAGGAAAGAAAGTTGGCCTTGTTGATAAACCTAATTATCGTAAGCATCATCAGGGATTAGTGCCTCTGGTTGGTGGTATCACCATATTTATTGGAGTCTGTTTTGCTTTTGTTATAACAAACGAGTTCATACCTCATAAATGGCCGTATTTAATTTGTGCCACTTTACTGGTATTTGTTGGTGCATTGGATGACCGTTTTGACATCAGCGTTAAGATCCGGGCAACTATTCAAGCTCTGGTTGGTATTGCGATGATGTATTTTGCCGGCCTGAAATTAGACAGCCTTGGTTATGCTTTTGGCCCTTGGGACATGACACTTGGGCCGTTCAGTTATGTTGTGACTTTATTTGCTGTCTGGGCGGCCATCAATGCATTCAATATGGTTGATGGAATAGATGGATTGTTGGGTGGATTATCCTGCGTCTCTTTCGGTGCCTTGGGGATCTTACTTTATCAAAGTGGTAACACTGCACTGGCATTATGGTGTTTTGCATTTATTGCTAGCATTCTCCCTTATATTATTTTTAATCTTGGTTTATTAAGCCAACGTTTCAAAGTGTTTATGGGAGACGCAGGTAGTACATTGATTGGTTTTACAATTATCTGGTTGCTTATTGAATCTACTCAGGGGAATGAGCACCCTGTTAATCCAGTGACTGCATTATGGATTATTGCCATTCCATTAATGGATATGGTTGCCATTATGTACCGTCGGTTACGTAAAGGGATGAGCCCATTTTCTCCTGACAGACAACATATTCATCATCTGATTATGCGGGCTGGATTCTCATCACGTCAGGCATTTATCTTGATTACTGTTGCCGCAGCTTTATTCGCTGCTATTGGAATTATCGGGGAATGGTTGGAGTTTGTGCCTGAATGGGTAATGTTGGCACTTTTTTTGCTTGCATTTATGTTGTATGGCTATTGCATCAAGCACGCATGGCGGGTGGCTCGTTTCATCAAACGGCAAAAACGTCGTATGCGCCGTTCAGTTAACCATTAAATATCTATCTAGCAGGGGTTTTGTGCAGTGATAAAATCAGAAACGAAATCTATTCAGGATGAACAAGTTCTGGAACATGAACTGGATATCAGAGCTTTGTGCAGTGCTCTATGGTGCGGAAAGATATGGATTGTCGTACTGACAGTTATTTCCGCTGCTATAGCTCTTGGTGTGACATATCTGATGCAACAAAAATGGAGTGCAACAGCTACTACTGACCTGCCTACCACTAGTCATTTGGGGAGCTATTACTCTCAGCAGCAGTTTTTGCGCAATCTGGATACTCACATTAACATTTCACCGGAAACTCAGTTACCGTCTATTCCGGAAGAAGCTTATAAGGAATTCATTACTCAGGTCGCGGCATATGATACTCGTCGTGAATTCTGGTTAAAATCTGATTATTACAAGCAGCATCGGGAAGGTGATGTCAGAGTTGATGCGGCCTTATTAGATGAGTTAGTCAACAATATTCAGTTCATTCCTCATGATGATAAAAAAGTGTTGAATGACAGTATTAAACTGACAGCAGAGTCCTCTGCACAAGCAAATCAACTCTTGCGCCAATACATTGCTTTTGCTAACAGTCGCGCCAGCACTCATTTGAATGATGAAGTAAAGGATGCGTGGGTTACCCGCACCCAATCTATGCAAGCATTGGTTAAGCGCCAGGAAATGGTCGCTAAAGCGGTTTATAACCGAGAGATGAATGTGTTGCAGCAATCGCTGAAAGTTGCAGAAAAACAGGGGATCCGGCGTAATCAAACTGATACTCCGATGGATCAATTGCCTGATTCAAAAATGTTTATGTTAGGTGCGCCGTTGTTACAGGCTCAACTTGAAACTTTGGAAGCGACAGGTCCCAACTATGATATGGACTATGACCAGAATATTGCAATGTTAGCGACGTTAAATGTTGTCCCGACATTACAGGATCAATTCCAGACTTACCGCTATTTGAGAACACCAGAGGAGCCTGTTGCCAGAGACAGTCCTCGCAGAGTGTTTTTGATGGTCATGTGGGGCGCAGTTGGTACCTTGGTTGGTGCTGGCGTGGCATTGGTACGACGTTCACGTAAATAATCAAATAATTATATGAATAACTGCTTCTCAGAGATATTTTTTGCAACTCCCAAGAGCAGGATTGAATAGCATCAAAGAGTATTTTTTGCAGGAAAGCCTGCAACTTACTGACCAATAAGAGAGTCATTGTGAAAGTGTTGACTGTGTTTGGTACCCGGCCGGAAGCTATCAAGATGGCTCCGCTGGTACACGCATTGGCAAGGGATGAAGCCTTCGAAGCAAAAGTATGTGTCACTGCCCAACATCGGGAAATGTTGGATCAAGTGTTACATCTTTTTGAGATCACTCCCGATTTTGATCTCAATATTATGAAATCAGGGCAGGATTTAACGGATATTACATGTCGTATTCTGGAAGGATTGAAGCCCGTTTTGACAGAATTCAAGCCTGATGTTGTATTAGTTCATGGAGATACCACAACAACTATGGCGACCAGTTTGGCAGCGTTCTACCAGCGTATCCCTGTTGGTCATATTGAAGCTGGACTAAGAACCGGTGATCTCTATTCCCCTTGGCCGGAAGAGGCAAACCGTAAGATTGCCGGGCATCTGGCAATGTATCATTTTGCTCCGACGGAAAACTCCCGTAAGAATTTACAGAAAGAATCAATTACAGATAATCGGGTTTTTGTCACGGGCAATACGGTGATCGATGCGTTGTTGTGGGTACGCGATCGAATAATGAATAATGAAGCCATGCGGAATAAGTTGGCGAAACATTACCCGTTTATTGATACTAATAAAAAAATGATCTTGGTAACGGGTCATCGTCGTGAAAGTTTTGGTGGCGGATTTGTGCGAATTTGTGAAGCATTGGCACAGATAGCCCGCGCCCATCCAGAAGTACAGGTAGTCTACCCGGTCCATCTAAACCCGAATGTCAGTGAGCCGGTAAAGCGTATTTTGCATGATATTGATAACATCATTCTCATCGAACCACAGGACTATTTACCATTTGTCTATTTGATGAACCATGCCTATATGATCCTGACAGATTCCGGTGGAATTCAGGAAGAAGCGCCTTCTTTAGGAAAACCTGTGCTGGTGATGCGTAATACTACTGAACGGCCAGAAGCGGTGGATGCGGGAACGGTACGTCTGGTCGGGACAGAAACAAGAACTATTGTGGAGGAGGTGACTCGATTGTTGACAGACGATGCTGCCTATCAGCAAATGAGCCGTGCTCATAATCCTTACGGGGATGGCGATGCCTGTCAACGTATTCTTGACGCTTTGAAAAAAATCAGGTGACACTATGAGTTTTGAAACTATATCAGTTATCGGTCTTGGTTATATTGGTTTGCCAACTGCGGCAGCGTTTGCATCCCGCAATAAGAAAGTCATTGGGGTAGATGTTAACCAGCATGCGGTAGAAACGATTAACCGTGGTGCAATTCATATTGTAGAACCGGATCTGGACAAAGTGGTGAAAATTGCTGTGGAAAGTGGTTACCTGAAAGCAGAGGTTTCTCCGTTACCCGCAGATGCTTTTCTGATAGCTGTTCCAACCCCTTTTAAAGGTGATCATGAGCCGGATATGACATATGTCCGTTCTGCCGCTGAATCCGTGGCACGGGTTCTGAAAAAAGGTGATCTGGTTATTCTGGAATCTACCTCACCGGTGGGTGCGACAGAGCGGATGGCAGAATGGTTAGCGGCAGTGCGCCCTGATCTAACGTTCCCACAACAGGTGGGAGAGGAATCTGATATTGATATCGCTTACTGTCCTGAACGTGTATTACCGGGACAGGTTATGGCCGAGCTGATTAAGAATGACCGCGTTATTGGCGGTATGACGTCAAAATCTTCGGCCAGAGCCAGTGAACTGTATAAAATCTTCCTCGAAGGTGAATGTGTTATTACTAACTCAAAAACTGCGGAAATGTGTAAGCTGACAGAAAACAGTTTCCGGGATGTGAACATTGCATTCGCCAACGAACTTTCTCTAATTTGTGCTAAACAAGGCATCAATGTGTGGGAACTTATCAGTCTGGCAAACCGTCATCCCCGTGTAAATATTCTTCAGCCCGGCCCTGGAGTGGGGGGGCATTGTATTGCTGTTGACCCGTGGTTCATTGTTTCCCAAAACCCGGAACAATCACGTCTTATCCATACAGCACGTCTGGTGAATGATAGCAAGCCATTGTGGGTTGTGGATCAAGTAAAAGCAGCAGTTGCGGATTGTCTGGCTGAAAGTGGAAAGCGTGCAAGTGACGTGAAAATCGCCTGCTTTGGCCTGGCATTTAAACCAAATATTGATGATTTACGTGAGAGTCCAGCGGTGCATATCACTCGTATGATTGCTCAATGGCATGCAGGTGAGACATTGGCTGTAGAGCCTAATGTCCATGAATTACCCGCTTCCTTGAAAGGAATGACTCGATTGATTAACTTGGAAAAAGCGTTGGAAGACGCTGATATCTTGTTGATGCTGGTGGATCATAATCAGTTTAAAGCTGTAAATGGTTGTGAAATTAAACAGAAATGGATTGTGGATACAAAAGGAGTCTGGCGTTGAGACGTATTCTAATCACAGGTGGAGCAGGTTTTATTGGCTCCGCTGTTGTGCGGCATATCATTGATAATACAGAAGACAGCGTGATTGTAGTTGATAGCCTGACTTATGCTGGTAATCTAGAGTCTCTTGACTCTGTTGCGGATAGCACACGTTATGCTTTTGAACAGATTGATATCTGTCAGCGTGAAGCGCTGGATCGGGTTTTCGAACAGTATCAGCCGGATTGTGTGATGCATCTTGCGGCAGAAAGCCATGTAGATCGCTCTATTGATGGTCCTGCGGCATTTGTCGAAACCAACATTGTTGGTACCTATACTTTATTGGAATCTGCTCGGGCTTTTTGGCAGAAGCTGAGTAAAGAGAAACAAACAGCCTTTCGTTTTCATCATATTTCAACGGATGAAGTGTATGGGGATTTGCATGGTGAGGATGGTTTCTTTACTGAAACAACACCTTATGCGCCAAGCAGTCCATACTCAGCGTCCAAGGCATCCAGTGACCATTTGGTAAGAGCATGGCACCGTACTTATGGTTTACCGGCAATTATTACCAATTGTTCAAATAACTATGGTCCTTACCACTTCCCTGAAAAATTGATCCCATTAATGATTTTGAATGCATTAGCAGGCAAATCTTTGCCGGTATATGGCGAAGGGAAGCAAATCCGTGATTGGTTGTACGTGGAAGATCACGCCAGAGCGCTTTATTTGGTTGTAACAAAAGCTGAACCGGGTAAAACTTATAATATTGGCGGTCATAATGAACGTAAAAATATTGATGTGGTTTGTGCCATTTGTGAACTTTTGGAAGAGTTTTGCCCTGAGAAGCCAGCAGGTACTACTTATTATCGTGGCTTGATTACTCATGTCGCAGATCGTCCTGGCCATGATATGCGTTATGCCATTGACGCTGCGAAAATTGAGCTTGAGCTGGGTTGGAAACCACAGGAAACCTTCGAATCCGGGATTCGCAAAACAGTTCAATGGTATCTGGAAAATGAAAATTGGTGGCGTAGGGTTCAGGATGGATCTTATGCTGGTGAACGCCTTGGGTTGGGTGAAAACTAAGCTACTCTGGAGGAAGCATGAAAGGTATTATTCTGGCAGGGGGCTCAGGTACCCGGTTGCATCCGATAACACGGGGTGTTTCTAAACAACTACTGCCAATTTATGATAAGCCGATGATTTACTACCCTTTGTCAGTACTGATGCTGGCAGGGATACGTGATGTTCTGATTATCTCCACGCCAGAAGATTTACCTTCTTTCCGCCGACTGTTTGGCAATGGTGACGAATTTGGTATTCGTTTGAGTTATAAAGAACAGCCATCACCAGATGGTTTAGCTCAGGCTTTTTTGATTGGTGAAGAGTTTCTTAATGGGGAACCCAGTTGTCTGGTATTGGGAGATAATATCTACTTCGGACAAGCGTTTAGCCCAAAATTGAAGAAAGTTGTTTCCCGTAGAAAAGGGGCGACCATTTTTGGTTATCAGGTGATGGATCCTGAGCGATTTGGTGTGGTGGAGTTTGATGATGAGTTCCATGTTCTTTCTATTGAGGAAAAACCAGAAAAACCAAAATCAAACTGGGCGGTAACCGGTCTCTATTTCTATGATAATCAGGTTGTGGATTTTGCCAGGCAGGTAAAACCTTCTGCACGGGGTGAGTTGGAAATTACCAGTATTAACCAGATGTATTTGGAACGTGGTGAGTTGAATGTTGAACTGTTAGGGCGTGGTTTTGCCTGGCTGGATACTGGTACTCATGACAGCTTGATTGAGGCTAGCACGTTTGTGCAGACGGTTGAGAAACGTCAGGGTTTCAAAATCGCTTGTCTTGAAGAAATTGCTTGGCGTAATGGTTGGTTGGATGATGAGCAGTTAAGGAAGACAGCAAAATCCTTATTAAAAACAGGCTATGGTCAATATCTGCTGGATCTCCTTCATGTCCGTTCACGCCAGTATTGAACCATTAGAGTGGGATAGCCACTACTTCGGGCTGCCTACTGCCCGTCTTGATTTCACACCTGATGTCAGGTTGTTAACTTTACCTCAGTTAGAACAGTATGCTTTGGTCCAGGCCAAAGTGCCCGCACAACGCTTAGATCTTATTGATGGGTTATCCGCGTTGGGTTTTTTGCTGGTGGAGGGCGAAGTCGATCTTTCCTTAAGGATTGGCATAGAAAATGCTTATATTACTTGTAGTAACAACTTTTCTGAGAATGTGCTGATCCTGGCGGAACAGCGAGATATCCCGATGCTGAAAGAGGTAGCTGCCAAAATATTTTCTTTAAGCCGTTTCCGGGCTCCGTGGTATCAGCCGCAGGATAGTGGTCGTTTCTATGCTACCTGGGTTGAGAAAGCGGTATTAGGGACATTTGATCATCAATGTTTACTGGTAAATGGAGATAACGGGCAACCCGCAGGGTTTGTTACTTTGCGGGATTTAGGGAATGGTGAGGCTCGTATGGGGTTGCTGGCAGTATTTCCAGGAAATACCGGCCGTGGAATTGGTTCAAAATTAATGTCGGTGGCGCAACAGTGGTGTCAACACCATCAAATACAGCAATTAAGAATTGCGACACAAACCAGCAATATCGCTGCTTTGCGCCTTTATACACGCAGTGGTGCATTTATTGAAAACACTGCTTATTGGTTATACAGGGGACGAAATGATTCCATTTAACAGACCACCAGTAGTCGGCACTGAATTAGATTACATGAAGCAGGCAATGGAGAGCGGTAAGCTTTGTGGGGACGGTGGTTTTACCAAACGTTGTGAAGAGTGGATGGAACAACATTTCGGTAGCCCGAAAGTTTTGCTGACGCCATCTTGTACAGCTTCTCTGGAAATGGCGGCTATTTTGCTGAATATCCAGCCCGGTGATGAAGTGATCGTGCCGAGCTTCACTTTCGTTTCCAGTTCTAACGCGTTTGTACTGCGCGGGGCAACTATTGTTTTCGTGGATATCCGTCCAGATACCATGAATATTGATGAAACCAAAATCGAAGCTGCCATTACAGCTAAAACACGTGTGATTGTTCCGGTTCATTACGCTGGCGTGGCTTGTGAAATGGATACCATCATGGCTTTGGCAGAGAAATATAATCTGTTTGTCGTGGAAGATGCAGCTCAGGGGGTAATGTCTACTTATAAGGGGCGCGCACTGGGAACTATTGGACACATTGGTTGCTACAGTTTCCATGAAACCAAAAACTACTCTTCTGGTGGTGAAGGCGGTGCAGCACTTATCAATGATGAATCCCTGATCTCCCGTGCTGAAATCGTCCGTGAAAAAGGAACTAATCGTAGCCAGTTTTTCCGTGGTCAAGTTGATAAATACACTTGGCGCGATATTGGTTCCAGTTATCTGATGTCAGATCTTCAAGCTGCTTATTTGTGGGCACAACTCGAAGAAGCTAAGAAAATCAATGAACGTCGTCTTGCTTTGTGGAATACCTATTATCAGGCATTAAAACCGCTGGCTGATGCTGGTTACCTGACATTACCTGTAGTACCGGAAGGATTGGAGCATAATGCCCATATGTTCTATATCAAGCTGAAAGATGTTGAAGAACGTTCTGCATTCAATAGCAATATGAAAGATGCTGGCGTACTGACGGTATTTCATTATGTTTCTCTGCATACCAGCCCGGGCGGTGAAAAATTTGGCCGTTTCCACGGAGAAGATCGCTTTACTACCAGTGAAAGTGACCGTTTGGTACGTTTGCCAATGTTTTACAACATAACAGATGCTGAGCAGCAGATTGTTATCGAACATATCAGGGAATACTTCGCCTGATATGTCATTGGCTAAAGCATCAATATGGACTGCAAGCTCTACATTGATAAAAATCGGTGTGGGGCTTTTAATCGTTAAATTATTGGCTGTTGCTTTCGGCCCTAGCGGGGTTGGGCAGGCGGGTAATTTCCGTCAGCTCATTACTGTCCTTGGGGTGTTGGCTGGCGCCGGTATTTTTAATGGTGTGACTAAATATGTTGCTGAGAATCAGCAGCAACCGGAAAGGTTGCGTGCGGTACTGGGTACTTCTTCTGCCATTATTCTCGGGTTTTCCACTCTGTTGGCCGTCATTTTTTTGTTGTTTAGCGGGCCGATCAGTATTGGGTTATTTGGTCATAGGGATTATGAGCCGGTTGTGCAGGCGATCGCATTTATTCAAATGGGAATTGCCTGTGCCAACTATTTTCTGGCTATTTTGAAAGGATACCGGGATGCTCAGGGGAATGCGCTGGCGATTATTCTCGGTAGTTTGATAGGCGTGATTGCCTATTATCTCTGTTTCACCCTTGGTGGGTATGAAGGCGCTTTAGCTGGTCTGGCCTTAGTGCCGGCACTGATAATATTTCCAGCGGGATTGATGCTTTTGCGTCGCAAAGAGATTTCATTCTCATATCTTAAGCCCATGTGGGATAAGGTACTGGCTAGCGAGCTCGGTAAATTTACCCTTATGGCTCTATTGACTTCCATTACCTTACCGGTTGCTTACATTATGATGCGAAACCTGCTGGCAGCGCATTATAGCTGGGATGATGTGGGTATTTGGCAGGGCGTAAGCAGTATTTCCGATGCTTACCTGCAATTTATCACAGCTTCTTTCAGTGTTTATTTGTTGCCAACGCTTTCTCGATTGCAGGGTAAGGGTGAAATATCGAATGAGATAGTTAAGGCGCTGAAATTTGTTTTGCCTGCTGTGGCATTTGCAAGTTTTACCGTATGGTTATTACGCGATTTTGCTATCTGGTTGCTATTTTCTGACAAATTTACTGCTATGCGCGATTTGTTTGCTTGGCAATTGATTGGTGATGTATTGAAAGTGGGCGCGTATGTTTTTGGTTATCTGGTGATTGCCAAAGCGGCATTGCGTTTTTATGTGCTGACTGAAGTCAGCCAGTTTTTGCTGCTTACTGGTTTTGCCCACTGGCTGATTCCTACTAATGGAGCGTTAGGTGCAGCGCAAGCTTATATGGCAACTTATGTTGTTTATTTCACCCTTTGCTGTGGTGCATTTCTTATTTATTGCAGGCGAGCATGACAACCCTAATTCACGTTCTGGGGTCTGATATCCCCCATCATAATCGAACGGTATTGCGCTTTTTTAATGATGTTTTAGCGCAAGAAATTGGTTTTTCAGCTAAACCAAAGTTTATGGTAGTGACTAGGGATCGAGCTTCATTGGATGATTGCCCGGCATTGGATATGGCATTTTTCGACAGTAAAAAATCTCTGTCTCAAGCCGTTATTGCTCAAGCGCAGTCAGACAGGGATTGCCGATTTTTTTTTCATGGGCAATTTAATGCGGGTTTGTGGTTAGCGTTGTTATCAGGGAAAATCAAACGCAATCAATTCTGGTGGCATGCTTGGGGCGCCGATCTTTATGAAGACTCTTGTCAGTTAAAATTCCGTCTGTTTTATTTTCTGCGTCGTCTGGCACAGCGTCGGATAGGGCATGTATTTGCGGTTCGTGGAGATCTCTATTTTTATTCTCAACATCATCCGAAAGTACCGACGTCATTGCTCTATTTCCCAACCAGAATGGACCCTGCCTTGACGATTGCAGAAAAAGCTCCTTCTGATGATGACAAGATGACAATTTTGTTGGGGAACTCCGGTGATCGATCAAACCGTCATATTACTGCACTGAAAGCTATTCATAAGCAGTTTGGCGATAAGGTACAAATAGTCATCCCAATGGGTTATCCGGAAAATAATCAGGCTTATATTGAGCAGGTTGAACAGTCTGCTTTATCGCTGTTCCGACCGGAAAATTTAAGAATTCTTAAGAAAAATATGGCGTTTGATGATTATTTGGCATTGTTGCGTCGTTGTGATTTAGGGTATTTCATTTTTAACCGCCAGCAGGGGATTGGAACAATTTGTTTGTTGATACAATTTGGTGTGCCGCTTGTGCTTAGTCGTCAGAATCTTTTTTGGCAGGATTTAACAGAGCAGCAGGTTCCAGTATTTTTCTTCGGTGATCCTTTAGATAGCCAACTAATTACAGAAGCACAACGGCAGATGCTTTCCTTAGATAGAAATGCGATAGCTTTCTTCAGCCCAAATTTTGTTGATGGCTGGCGGCAAGCGCTGGTAAACGCGGTAGGAGAACAGCAATGACTTTAACGCAATTTGGCGGATTATTTGTTGTTTATCTGATATCACTGGTTTTTATCCTGACACTAACTTATCAGGAATTCCGGCGTGTACGCTTTAATTTTAATGTGTTTTTCTCATTGCTTTATTTGCTGACATTTTATTTTGGTTTTCCTCTGACATGCTTGCTGGTTTTTCAATTCGATGTTGAGGTGGTACCTGTAGACTCCTTATTACACGCTCTGCTAGCTTCAACTTGTTTTTATGGAATTTATTACATCAGTTATAAAACCCGGTTAAGAAAGCCGTCTATGCAGCTTAAAACACCTGTATTCACTATGAACCGAGTAGAAACTAACTTCACATGGTTATTGTTGGTATTGGTTGCGGTTGTGACCGTTGGGCTGTTCTTTATGCAAAATGGTTTTCTATTGTTTAAATTACAGTCGTACAGTCAGATTTTTTCCAGTCAGGTTTCCGGTGTTGCCCTGAAACGGTTCTTTTACTTCTTTATTCCTGCTATGTTAGTGGTTTATTTCCTGAAACCGACACAATTACGTTGGTTGTTTTTTCTGATGAGCACGGTTGCTTTTGGGATTCTGACTTATGTCATTGTTGGGGGAACAAGGGCTAATATTATTATTGCGTTTGCGTTATTCCTGTTTATCGGCATTGTTCGTGGTTGGATAACCTTGTGGATGCTGATGACTGCGGGAGCAATGGGAATTGTTGGCATGTTTTGGTTGGCGCTCAAACGTTATAGCCTGGATGTCAATGGTGCAGAAGCGTTTTATACCTTCCTCTACCTCACTAGGGATACTTTCTCTCCGTGGGAAAATCTTGCGTTACTGCTGAATAACTATGACAAAATCGATTTTCAGGGGCTGGCGCCGATTATCCGTGATTTCTATGTTTTTATTCCAAGCTGGCTCTGGCCTGGGCGCCCTGATGCAGTGTTGAATTCTGCGAATTACTTCACCTGGGAAGTGCTGGATAACCACTCTGGTCTGGCAATCTCCCCGACTTTGATAGGTTCTCTGGTGGTTATGGGCGGGGTACTGTTTGTTCCGGTTGGTGCGATTGTTGTTGGGTTGATAATTAAGTGGTTTGACTGGATTTATGAGTTAGGTAAACAGGAAACTAATCGTTATAAAGCCGCTATTTTACAGGCATTCTGCTTTGGCGCGATCTTCAACATTATAGTCCTGGCTCGTGAAGGATTGGATTCATTTGTTTCCCGTGTGGTATTTTTCTGTATTATTTTTGGTTTGTGTCTGGTGGTTGCTAAGTTGTTATATTGGCTACTTGAGAGTGCAGGACTTATTAGAAAATATCTGACCAGCAACCTAGCTGTATCGCAAAAACATCCGTTGCAATGTAAGGAAAGAAAATGGAGCTAAACAATATCCCCAAATATAGTATTCGTGGTTTGAATATTTGGGGCTTCCGCGATATGGCACACTTTCTTGACCATATTTTCCAACGTGGGCAGGTAAAAACCGGTACTCTGATTGCGGTTAATGCGGAAAAAGTTCTGACAGCAGAGGAAGATAAGGCGTTGAGTACACTGTTGGGAGAAGCAGAGTATCTGTATGCCGATGGTATCAGTATTGTACGTGCCATCCGCCGTAAATACCCTGATGCTGAAGTTTCCCGCGTAGCCGGTGCTGATCTGTGGGAAGCTATCATGGAGCGTGCTGGCAAAGAAGGCACCCCCGTTTTTCTGGTTGGAGGTAAACCAGAGATATTAGAACAGACGGAAAACAAACTGCGGACTCAGTGGAACGTCAATATCGTTGGCAGTCGGAATGGTTATTTCACGCCAGAAGAGCGTAATGTTGTTTTTGAGCGGATTCATACCACTGGGGCAGCAATTGTGACAGTTGCAATGGGGTCGCCTAAGCAAGAAATTTTCATGCGTGACTGCCGTAAAATTCATTGCGATGTTCTCTATATGGGAGTTGGTGGTACTTATGACGTATTCACCGGCCACGTAAAACGTGCGCCAAAAGTATGGCAGAAGCTCGGGCTTGAGTGGTTTTATCGTTTGTTATCACAACCAAGCCGTATCCGTCGTCAGTTTAAGTTACTGAAGTTTTTGGGATATTACTACCGCAATCGTCTGTAAATATGTTGTCTGCCTGCCGTATAACAATTTGCGGCAGGCTGTTAAAAAATTCATTTCACAACATCTATATAACCGTTTGATCCTGCCGGGCTTTTATCATCTGTACTAATTATTAGGTAATTTTTTATTCCACTGAGCGGAAAAACGTGTTTTGATCGCTGCCATTTTTATGGCTGGCCAAAACCAGTCTTGTATATTTTGATTATTGCACATTAAAACACATAACAATGGACAGGGAATTTATGGCAGATCAACAACAGGGCCTGCAACGAGGTTTAGAAGCCCGTCATATCGAGCTAATCGCATTAGGCGGAACTATTGGTGTTGGTCTGTTTATGGGCTCAGCCAGCACGTTGAAATGGGCTGGCCCTTCTGTTTTGCTGGCTTACATTATTGCCGGAATTTTTGTTTTCTTCATTATGCGATCCATGGGTGAAATGCTGTTTCTTGAGCCTGTCACGGGTTCTTTCGCTTCTTTTGGTCATAAATATCTTAGCCCATATTGGGGATGCTTGACCGCTTGGGGTTATTGGTTCATGTGGGTGGCAGTAGGGATATCAGAAATAACAGCTATCGGTGTTTATGCTGAGTTTTGGTTTCCCGAGCTTCCTCAATGGGTATCAGCATTGATTGCGGTGGCATTAGTCGCTTTAGCGAACCTCGCAGCAGTACGTCTTTATGGTGAACTGGAATTTTGGTTTGCCATGATTAAAGTGACCACAATTATCGTCATGATCCTGATTGGCCTGGGATTGATATTTTTTGGTATTGGTAATCAATGGCAACCTATTGGATTGGATAATCTGACTGCTCATGGCGGTTTCTTTGCTGGTGGTTGGCAAGGGTTTCTATTTGCGCTTTGTATTGTTGTTGCATCCTATCAGGGAGTGGAACTGGTAGGCATCACTGCGGGTGAAGCCAAAAATCCACAGGTTACGTTGAAAAAAGCGATTAACAATATTCTCTGGCGTATCCTGATTTTCTACGTGGGTGCGATCTTTATTGTCGTTACTTTGTTTCCGTGGATAGAAGTTGGTTCACAGGGCAGCCCGTTTGTGATGACCTTTACCAAAGTGGGTATCACTTCAGCGGCGGCTGTGATTAACTTTGTTGTATTGACCGCTGCACTTTCTGGTTGTAACAGTGGTATGTACAGCGGTGGACGGATGCTCTATGCATTGGCGCAAAACCGTCAGTTACCTTCATCGCTGACAAAATTGTCAAAGAATGGTGTGCCGGTAATCGGGATTGCCATTACAATTTTGTGCTTGCTGATAGGTTCCAGTTTGAATTACCTGATCCCAAATCCACAGGCAGTTTTTGTTTATGTTTACAGTGCCAGTGTACTGCCGGGAATGGTTCCGTGGTTTGTTATTCTGGTGAGTCAGTTGCGTTTTCGTCAGTACCACCAAGAGGCTCTGAAGCAACATAGTTTTAAATCTATCCTGTTCCCCTATGTGAATTATCTGACACTGGCATTTTTATGCTGTGTGTTGATAGGCATGGCAATTAACCCGGATACTCGTTTCTCATTGCTGGTAGGTGGAGGTTTTCTGCTGATAGTGTCGCTGATTTATTGGTTAGTGAGGTTTTTTAGCAGTAAAAAATTAAAACCCTGATAGGCTGATTTGTGATAGCCGCAGTAGTGGGTAGGGGAAATAAGAGCGGGCTTTATCAACGAAGTGAGCAAGGTGTAATCAAACGCATCATTTCTTAAAAAAAGCACTGGACAGTATATCATTAAATCCGTACTATCCCCATCCGCAACGGCGTTAAGCGCCCGTAGCTCAGCTGGATAGAGCGCTGCCCTCCGGAGGCAGAGGTCTCAGGTTCGAATCCTGTCGGGCGCGCCATTAATTTGCGTGCAAGAGCTGCGGTGATATTTCCGCTGTTTGTAAGTTGTATCTAGTAGTAAAATAGCTGTTATGGTGGCTATAGCTCAGTTGGTAGAGCCCTGGATTGTGATTCCAGTTGTCGTGGGTTCGAGTCCCATTAGCCACCCCATCTTTTTTATGACACGCGAGGGTGGCGGAATTGGTAGACGCGCTAGCTTCAGGTGTTAGTGTCCTTACGGACGTGGGGGTTCAAGTCCCCCCCTTCGCACCATAAAAAAGAAAAAAATTTCGGCGAGTAGCGCAGCTTGGTAGCGCAACTGGTTTGGGACCAGTGGGTCGGAGGTTCGAATCCTCTCTCGCCGACCAAATTCTGAAGAACCCTGCAATGCAGGGTTTTTTGCTCTCTCCCTTCCTATTTCTTGTTTCCCCTTCTGTCCATTACTCGCAGTGTGTGCTTTATTCGATTTCAGTTCAGTGAATTATTTTTCCGACATTAACTACTTGTTTTGTATAATGATTTTTTATCTTGTTGTATTTTGACGACGATTGATATATTAGCTGTCTCAAATAAGAGACTTGTAACATATTGAATTAAAATAAAAAATAATAAATGTGTTATACATTGTCTCAAATAAGAGACAGTCAATGACGTGGATTTTATGATGATTTGCTTTCTCGTTGTAATAAATAGAGAAATAACCGATGAGGCTAAGCGACTTATCATCTGGATAAAAGTTGGCATGTTAAATGCATTACTACAAACGTAGATGCTCATCCTATTTCTTATGACAGCACATGCTTCATAAACCCAGGGATGATGCAGAGCTGATTATCGGTGCCTATTGTCCATGTCACAGATGAGTAAGATATAGCCATCTTTTCATCGCCGATCGGACTTAACGTTGAGTGAGGCACTATCCGTCTGTAGACCTGATTGTATTTGTACACCTATCTTTATTTCTAGGATAGGTGTTTTTTTTTGCCTATCGTAGGGATATCTCTGATAGATTTATATATTGTTTAGTTCTTCCTAACCTATTTAAAGGAAATATAGATGTCAAAAATGATCGGATGCCTTGGTTGTGGTCAAATGTTGCATGAATCTGCGCAATCATGCCCGCATTGTGGTGCGGTGATAAAGGCATATTCTTCTGGCAGTAAAAGCAGAATTGTTGCTGCGCTACTGTCATTTTTTCTTGGCGGTTTTGGTGCTCATAAATTTTATCTGGGTAAAATCGGCATGGGGATTTTATATCTATTGTTTTGTTGGACATTTATCCCTTCGTTTATCTCATTTATTGAATTTATTATTTATCTTTGCACTTCTGATGAAGATTTTGCCAGAAAATATGGCTAGAAAAATGCCCTCTATGAGGGCCTTTTTAATCAATGGCATGAATGACGTGTAAAGGAATATTGATCACATAGATCATAAAACTCTGGTGTTAAATGTCTCCTGACACTATTGGTTATTCGCTACATCACTCTCGCGCTTTAAAGTTAGCACCAATCCCTCACGGCGAACCTGTGCCGCTTCTTCCGGTTTGCGTAACTTATCTAATGCATCTGCTAACCAGGCATAATCATGGGCATCTGGCCGCTGATCTAATGCGGCTTTAAAATCTTTTGCTGCTTTTTCCCATTCTCCGTGACGCAAAGCAACCTGTCCAAGAGTACTGTTTAGCAGAGGGGTTACGCCATGTTGTTTTAACTGATGGTCTAACGCTTTTTGTACCGGTTTTGGATCTTCACTTTTTAACCGTGGAATCAACAACAATAAACGTTCATCGTATTGACGTTTTAAACTTTCCAGGATGATTTTTTGTGCAGTTTCATGATCATCGCATTCAATCAAATGTTCAGATATTGCAACCTGCAAAACCACATCATGGCGAATTTTACGGCTTTGATCATGCCACCAGTGTTTTAAACCTTCGTTTCCTTGTTCTGCCATATGCTGATTCATCAGACCGATATAGGCTTGTTGACGCAGCTTGTGAATTTGTGATTCATCATGCAGATGGATTTTATCCATTGTTGGTAATATATCAATCAGTGACTGGTAAGCTCCCGATCTTGTATAAGCCTGTTCAGCCAGGCGTAAAACTTCTGGATGGCGTGAAGCTTGATTCAGAAGTTTGTCTATACCGTGGCGAGCTGCATGAATTTCACCTTGTGCTAGTTGAATACGTACACGGGTAATATCCACAGGTAACTGATTATTATCTGCGACTTCTGCCGCACGTTCCAGATACTGATTGGTACGGAATTCATCTCCACGTTGTTGAGCTGCTTCGGCTGCCAGCAAGTAGTTGACTACAGGTTGTTCTGCATGATCAGCATTACGGGTCAGTAATTGCTCAACTTGTTTAAAATCTCCTTCGGCCAGTTTAATTAGCGCTTCTTTTGTTTGAGCATGAGCGCGGTTGCGTTTACGTCCGAGGAACCAACCACGGGTACGGGAACCTGTACGCATGACTCTGCGGTAGCACCAGCCAAGGAAGCAGAGCGCCATTTGTAACAGAACAAATATAATGAACAGACCGGTAACACTGGTTTCAATATTGTAGTTGTCAGTCTGAATCAGAACATATCCCTGATGACCCGCAACGATTGGGCCAAGCACAATACCAACAATCAGTACAACAAACAGTAATAAAACTTTCAGCATAACTTAGCCCTCCTGATGGGTTTCAGAGGACTGGGACAGCAAGTTGCGAACCCGGGTTTGCATCAGTTTTTCCAGTAAAGGCTGACTTGAAAGATGATCGGGTACCGTCATGGAAACAGGTTGCTGACTGAGTGAATCAATTTCTTCCAGGAATGCTTTGGTGTTTGGATCGTTGATATCAAAGTAAGCTCTGACCCAGGTTGAAACCGTTTCCAGTGATTGTTTAAAAACTTCACCCTGATGACGCGGTATTGCTTGAGCGGCAATCAACAGGCGGGCACGAATGTTCTCCCGTAGATAGATATCCTGATTTGGCGCTAGTAATGGTTCTGCTGTGGTATCGCGGCGACGGATAGTAATAAAATTATCCATAAAACTGTTCCAGCTTTTATTCAGATTTTGACGCCATTCAGATAATGTGCCGGTTAATTCATCATTGTCTTCATTCATAGGTGAACCATCAATTGTGTTGTCAGCCAGACGCAGGTTATCTACTTGGTTCGAGAGTTGGTTCACCCGCAGGATGGCGCCATCAAAATCAACCTGATTGATGGCTGATAATGCGCTGATGTCCTGTGTAATTGCCCGACGGATTTCAATCAGGCTTGGATCATTCATCTCAGCGAGACTGGCATCTGCATTTTTCAGGAGGGCTGCGGCGGTGATGACATCTTGATCATTCCATAATTTCCGTCCAGCCATTTTGACCAAAAAGTCAGCTTGCGCCAGTAGCCAGCTTTTTACGTCAGAACTGGATAACGAAGAGATTCTGGCTTGTAACTCTTGCAGGCGATTATCCAGTTGAGCATGTTGTGCTGCTTGTGCGGCAAAATGGTTTAAAGCTTGCGATTGTTCTTTGAACAGAATTTCAATACGTTGTTTATCTTGTGATTGCTGTTGTTTTAATGATTCCAATTGCTGGCGTAGTTCATGGTTTTCCACGCGGAGTAAATGGCTTTGTTGTTGTCCGTAGTAATAAAGACCGCCGCCGATTGCCAGAATAATTGCAATAGTAATGATACTTTTCAGTGTGCCAGAACGTTCTTGTTTTTGAGACGCTGTTTCGGGCTGTTGCGAGTTTTCAACCGTATTTATTGTTTTTTCAACCGTCTCGGCGGACTGTTTTTGTTCCGTCATAGTGGGCATCCCATGTCAGTTTATTCTAGTGCCTGAATTAAGGCATCGTTGTCTGCACTTTTTGCAACTTTAACATTTTGCCAGCCCAGGCTCTGGGCGATGTGTGCAAGACGCTCGCTTACTACAACAAGGCGGCAATTTAATAACCACCCATTCCGATCACTTTCGGGTATTAAGTTATATAACAGTTGCAGTATTTCGCCACTGGTTACAATTAAAGTCTGTACTCCATATTTTTTCCAATGGGCGCTGAATTCTGCTGCTGGATAGTCTACTGGTTGGCGAAGATAGCATTCACAATAACTAATTGAGGCCCCTCTTTCTGTCAACGTGCGGGCAATAACCTCACGTCCGCCATTTCCTCTGAGTAGCAAAGCCTGTTTATTTTCAACCTGATGTAATGATGGTAGTTCCAGCAGGATTTCGCTGGTTTCACCCTCTGATGACCAGATGACATTTATATCAGTCAGTTGATGAAAGGCCAGTGCGGTTGATCTGCCAATAGCATAATAAATCAGCTTGTCAGGCCATAACAGATTAATTTTATTTAACTGTGAATTTGCATAATGAACTGCATTTTTTGACAACAAAAATACCATATCACCGGTATTCAGCTGATTGACCTTTTCAGCTAACTGTGGCAGCTCTGAGCCTGGGTGAATATTGATTAAAGGTGCGCTGAAAGCAGTTTTTCCCTCTGCTTGTAACTTTCTGACTAATTCCTCTCCGGCAGGATAAGGCCGTGTCACAAGAATACTCATGTGGGAGGATTTCCTTGATAAACATCGGCCAGAATTGCTCTCGCTCCCCGTTCCAGCAACTCTTCTGCCAGTTCAACCCCTGCTTGGCTGGCATCTTTTGGTAAGGCTGTTCTCTCACCACGAATAATAACGCTGCCATCCGGCGTTCCAACTAATGCCCGTAGCCAGATTTTTCCATCCTGCCAGATGGCATAGCTGCCTATTGGTACTTGGCAGCCGCCTTCCAGGCGGGTATTCATCGCCCGTTCGGCAAGAACACAGATTTCTGTATCATAATGATTTAATGGTGCCAGTAGAGCTTGTGTTTGCTGATCGTCAAGGCGGCATTCAATTCCCACGGCTCCTTGACCAACGGCAGGTAATGATTGTTCTACAAACAATGGCGTACGGATACGTTCATGCAGTTTTAACCTTTTCAATCCTGCAACAGCGAGAATGATGGCATCGTGATGACCATTATCCAACTTATTCAGGCGGGTGCCGACATTACCCCGAAGGTCACGGATAATCAGGTCGGGACGTAATTCACGGAGTTGACACTGACGGCGTAAACTAGATGTGCCGACAATGCTGCCTATTGGTAGTTCATCAAGAGAGTTATATTTGGTAGAAACAAAAGCATCGCGCGGATCATCACGTTCACAAATAGTGACTAAGCCCAGTCCTTCAGGAAAAGAGATCGGTACATCTTTCATTGAATGAACCGCGATATCGGCCCGGTCTTCAAGCAGAGCCAGCTCTAATTCTTTGACAAATAGCCCCTTACCGCCCACTTTTGCCAGAGGGGTGTCCAGAATGATATCGCCTTGGGTTACCATCGGAACCAGTTGAACTTCCAAGTCTGGGTGATGTTGCTGTAATTTTTGTTGAACATAAAGTGCCTGCCACATAGCCAGAGGGCTTTGACGGGTTGCGATACGGATGTTTTTTGTTGACATAGATGTTTGTATTTCTCAGGCTCTTCAGCCGTCATATAAATGAAAAACTAGCACTCGTTTTAACACTTCAGCAGCTTTTTTTCCAGTTAAGGGCTGAGAAGAAAATATGCAGATTAGGTTAAAGAATAAAATAAATTTTAATTTTTAAATTATTTTGTATCAATATAAGTAGATTAATTTAAATATGAGTTAACTTTTCCAGTAAATTATTTTTGTTATTAGAAAATTTTGAATGAAAAGAATGACTAATTAAAATATAGCTAATGGATAGTTTTTATGAGGCTACTGATGAAAAAACATTAGATACATTACTTGAAAAATAGGCAGAGAAAATTTCCTTCCATAAAAGAAAGTATAAAAAGTAGGGTTTTTCTGATTATTCATATATATAACAATATGTTATTTGGTTTTTCAACGGGGGTCACATCGCAATTCAATTGCTTTACTGACTTTACGGTTTATCTACAAGATGTTAAATTGATCACGTTTCCGGTAATAAATTGGTAAAAATCATTCTAAATAATTCCATTAAGTTATAACAGCCGGAAGCGGGGGATTTATCTGGGCACTGGAACTCAATTGGGCGAGACGTCTTGTACCTTTATATCGAAACACTGAAGCAGAGACTGGATGCGATAAACCAACTCCGGTTGGAACGCGCCTCCACCGCCATGAGTGCGGAATTTAGACAGGTATACAGTTTACTGCCAGTATTATTGCATTATCATCATCCGATGATGCCAGGTTACATCAATGGTAATGTTCCCTACGGCGTATGTTTTTTCGTGCATGATGAATCACAAAAATCTTATCTTGATGATTTAGAAAGTAAATTAGAACACGCCATAGAACAGCCTGCCAATGGTCAGCTTCCTATTACCGGTATTTACTCAATGGGGAGTACTTCGTCAATCGGGCAAAGCAGTTGTTCTGATTTGGATATTTGGGTATGTCATCAGTCATGGCTTGATAATGATGAGCGCCTCCTGCTGCAACGTAAGTGTACGCTTATTGAACAATGGGCGTCAGCGCTTGGCATCGAAGTCAATTTTTTTCTTATTGATGAAAACCGCTTCCGCCATAATTCCAGTGGTAGTCTTGGCGGTGAGGATTGCGGTTCTACTCAGCATATTCTGTTACTTGATGAATTTTACCGTACTGCTGTGCGTATGGCAGGTAAGCGTTTGTTATGGGAGATGGTGCCTGTAGAAGAAGAGCGTCATTATGACGAATATGTTTTATCTCTTTATGCGCAAGGTGTTTTGACGCCAAATGAGTGGCTTGATCTCGGTGGATTAGGTGAACTATCTGCTGAAGAGTACTTTGGCGCTAGCTTATGGCAACTTTACAAAAGTATCGACTCGCCTTATAAAGCCGTATTGAAAAGCTTGTTGCTGGAGGCATATTCTTGGGAATATCCCAATGGTAAGTTACTGGCAATGGAGATGAAACAGCGCCTGCATGCAGGTGAAATAGTTTCATTTGGTCTTGATGCATACAGCATGATGCTTGAGCGTGTTACCCGCTATCTAATAGAAGTTAATGATACGACTCGCTTAGATTTAATACGTCGATGCTTCTATTTAAAAGTTTGTGAAAAGCTCTCTCTAGACCAGGATGATGAAGGTTGTACCGGTTGGCGACGTCAGGTTTTGGCTCAGTTGGTATATGAATGGAAGTGGGATACAGAGCGGTTGGGAATTTTGGATAACCGCAACTCATGGAAAATTGCACAGGTTCGTGATGCTCATAATGAACTGCTTGATACCATGATGCAGAGTTACCGTAACCTTATCCGTTTTGCCCGCCGTAATAATCTGAGTGTCAGTGCCAGCCCACAGGATATTGGTGTGCTGACCCGTAAACTTTACGCTGCATTTGAAGCGTTACCGGGTAAGGTGACGCTGGTTAATCCACAGATCTCACCGGATCTTTCAGAGAAACATTTAACATTTATTTATGTGCCTCAAGGACGAGCAAATCGCAGCGGCTGGTATCTTTACAATCAGGCACCGATAATTGAATCAATTATCGGCCATCAGCCTCTGGAATATAATCGTTACCTCAATAAACTGGTGTCGTGGACCTATTTTAACGGCTTATTGACAGAAAAATCCTGTATTCATATTCATAATGGTGAAGCCCAGTGTGATGAACTGAAGTTGCATGAATTGATTAACGATATTTCCCTTCATTTTCCTATCCGTTTGCCCGCACCGACGCCAAAAGCGCTCTATAGTCCGTGTGAAATCCGCCATTTGGCGATTATCGTTAATTTGGAGAAAGATCCGACAGCTGCGTTTTCTAATCAGGTTGTGCATTTTGATTTCCGCAAGCTTGATGTATTCAGCTTTGGAGAATCGCAACAGTGCTTGGTGGGGAGCATCGACTTGCTTTACCGCAATTCATGGAATGAAGTGAGAACGTTACATTTTAGTGGCGAGCAATCTGTTCTGGAAGCATTGAAAACCATATTGGGTAAAATGCATCAAGATGCTGCACCGCCGACGGCTGTTGAAGTCTTCTGTTATAGCGAACATTTACGTGGGCTCATCCGCACCCGAATCCAGCAACTGGTATCTGAATGTATTGAGTTGCGTTTATCCAGCAATCGTCATGATCCGGGCCGTTTTAAAGCACTGCGTATTGCGGGCCAGACTTGGGGGCTGTTCTTTGAACGTCTTAACGTCTCTGTGCAGAAATTGGAGAATGCCGTGGAATTCTATGGGGCAATTTCTAATAACAAACTGCATGGGTTGCCGGTGAAAATTAATACCAAAGAGACTCATTTGCCTGCTGTGGTTGATGGTTTTGCCAGCGAGGGGATCATCCAATTTTTCTTCGAAAATACTCAAGATAATAAAAGCTTTAATATTTATATCCTGGATGAAACCAACCGGGTAGAAATTTACTCTCATTGTGAGGGAAGTAAGGAAGAATTGGTACGTGACGTCAGTCGGTTTTATTCTTCATCACATGATCGGTTTACTTATGGATCAAGTTTTATCAATTTTAACCTGCCACAGTTTTATCAGATTGTTCAAATGAAAGACCAGATTCAGGTGATTCCATTTAGTGGATCCTCTTTTTCACATTTGTGTGTGACTGATGATGGAGAAGCCGGCAGAGAAGAGCAGCCGGAACTTTATCGTTCTGTGTCGCATTACTGATTTACCCCGCTGTGCGGGGTAGGTTCAATCATTAGAAATTGAATGGTTCACCACTCTGTTCTGTGATGGATTGCGCCAACATGGTCAGGAAATTGCCACCGCTACGGTCACAAATCCACTGGTCATCTTTATAGTCAAAATGATAACCACCGTTTTTGGTTGCCAGCCAGATTTGATGGAAAGGTTCCTGACGATTGATAATAATTTTGCTGTCATTATCAAAGCTCAGGGTCATGACACCTCCATTGGTTTCACAGTCGATATCAGCATTGCCATCATAATTATCCAGTTGCTCTTCGATATAAAGCATCAGTTGGTCGGCTAACTGATGAAATTCACTGTCGTTCATCTTCAATTCCTATTTGCTTTTCGGGGCCTAACTGCGATTATAGAGAATATTGACGTATGAATTACAGGCATTAATGCGATGAAGAAAAAATTACGCGGGTTTCTGGCTATCATGACTTTATTGGTACTTTCTGGCTGTGGCCTAAAAGGCCCGCTTTATTTTCCTCCGGAACAACCATCGGCAGAGAAAACTAAGACCGCCGCTCAGACTCCCGTGAAGACTGTGCAGCAAGGGCAGAAAGTGGATAGCGCCGCTCAGAAATAAGCGAGATAAGCTGGTATTTAGTACTGCGGCTTACGGTGGAGCATTATATGCAGTTCTCCAAAATGCATGGTCTTGGTAATGACTTTATGGTCGTTGATGCTGTGACCCAAAATGTTTATTTTTCACCAGAACTGATCTGCCGTTTGGCCGACAGGCATACTGGTGTGGGTTTTGATCAGTTATTAGTTGTTGAAGCGCCTTATGATCCGGATCTGGATTTTCACTATCGCATTTTTAATGCTGACGGCAGTGAAGTGGCGCAGTGTGGCAATGGGGCGCGTTGTTTTGCCCGTTTTGTCCGCCTTAAAGGGTTGATTAATAAGCGTGATATTAAAGTCAGTACGCAATCGGGACGTATGGTATTGAGTATCACCAATGATGATCAGGTTTGCGTGAATATGGGCGAACCTGAATTTGAGCCACATCATGTGCCATTTCGCGCATTAAAGGCAGAAAAAACCTATATTTTAAGAGTGGTAGAAAGAACGGTTCTTTGTGGTGTGGTTTCTATGGGGAATCCTCATTGTGTAATTCAGGTAGCCGATGTGGAAATTGCCGAAGTGGGAATTCTGGGATCAGCTCTGGAAAGCCATGAAAGATTTCCTGAGCGGGCTAATATTGGTTTCATGCAAATTTTAAACCGTGGTCATATTCGCTTACGGGTTTATGAACGTGGTGTTGGGGAAACTCAAGCTTGTGGTAGTGGTGCTTGCGCAGCGGTAGCCGTCGGTATTCAGCAGCAACTGCTCGATAGTCATGTTCAGGTAGACTTGCCGGGAGGTACACTGTTTATCTGTTGGGAAGGGCCGGGAAAACCTCTCTAT
Source organism: Photorhabdus viridis (assembly GCF_040256935.1). Taxonomy (NCBI): domain Bacteria; kingdom Pseudomonadati; phylum Pseudomonadota; class Gammaproteobacteria; order Enterobacterales; family Morganellaceae; genus Photorhabdus; species Photorhabdus viridis. Next base: position 23,727 of record NZ_JBEJZY010000019.1, on the reverse strand, counting down.
ATGACTGGGCCGGCGATGCATGTTTATGATGGTACAATTCATCTGTAATCGATTTTGTTTTGAACTGCGGGGCATCGGAAGATGGAGAAAAAAAAAGAGCAGTTAAACATCGGTGGTACACTCGATGATCAAACTGTTGTGGATTATTTGTTGGAAAACCCCAATTTTTTTATCCGCAATGCATGTATCGTTGAACAGATACGGGTTCCTCACCCGATAAGGGAGACGGTTTCTCTGGTTGAATGGTATATGCGTCGCCAGAGAACACGTATTGCTTATCTGGAAGAAAATATAACCCTGCTAATGGAGCAGGCTAGAGTGAATGAGCAACTGTTCGAGCAGTTGCTTAAACTGCTTGTTGATTTAGCGGCAGCAGAGAGTTTGCAAGATATGCTTAGTCGGTTGAATTCATGGGCTAAGAATCTGGGGTTAAATAGCGCCAATATCCGTCTTTTCAGTGATAAATGGCATATTGGCGCACCGCTTAATGCGCCTGATTTAGCACTTTCCCGCAATGCTTTTGAGCCAATCCGTATTCATCGTTTTGGTAATAGTAACCACTATCTCGGTATGTTGAACGGGCCGGAAATTTTATTGTTGTTACCACAGGTTCGTCATGTCGGTTCGGTTGCTGTATCTCTGCTGGGAACTCGGGGAGAACTGGGTATGGTGATATTTAACAGTCGTAATTATCAGCATTACCAAGACGGCATGGGAACTGACATGCTTGATCATCTGGCTAAATTACTGCCGGATATACTGTCTCGTTGGATTAACCGGATATGATGCAGGAAATTGACCTGTTACTGGAGCCAGTTGAGGCATTTTTGCGGTATCTCAGGGTAGAACGCCAGCTAAGTCCGGTGACTATCACTAATTACCAGCGCCAGCTTTCTGCATTGGCTGGGATGGTTTTAGAAATAGGTATTAGGCAATGGAAAGATCTTGATCCTGCGAAAATCAGAATGTTGGTAACACGTAGTCGTCGTGCTGGCTTACAGTCGGCTAACTTGGCTTTACGCTTATCTTCTCTGCGCAGTTTTTTGGATTGGCAAGTGACTCAGGGCGGGATTTCCGTTAATCCGGCAAAGACCATCAGTACGCCGGGAACCAAGCGACATTTACCGAAAAATATTGATGTGGATGAAGTGGATCAACTGCTGAACATCAATTTCAATGATCCATTATCAGTACGTGACCGGACAATGCTGGAAGTGATGTATGGCGCTGGGTTGCGTTTGTCAGAGCTGGTGAGTCTTGATTGCCCGCATCTGGATTTTGAAAGTGGGGAAGTATGGGTTTCAGGTAAAGGCAGTAAAGAGCGGAAGGTCCCTTTGGGGCGGACCGCTGTTGAATGGCTTAATCGCTGGCTGGAGATGCGGGAACGGTTCGAGCCGGAGGATAATGCGGTTTTTATTTCAAACAGCGGACGGCGGATATCAACCCGTAATGTACAGAAGCGATTTGCGCAGTGGGGAATTCGTCAAGGGATGAGCAGCCATATTCATCCTCATAAATTACGTCACTCTTTTGCCACACACATTCTGGAATCCAGCGGTGATTTGCGCGCAGTTCAGGAACTGCTTGGTCACGCCAGTTTATCCAGCACACAAATCTATACCCATCTGGATTTCCAGCATTTGACAAAAGTGTATGATGTGGCCCATCCCAGAGCCAAACGGGGGAAATCGTAATGCGTTTTTACCGGCCTCTTGCGCCAGTCTCAGCAATGACATTTGATCTGGATGATACCCTCTATGACAATCGTCCAGTGTTAGGTAAGACGGAACAAGAGGTGTTGAATTTTATACGGCAATATGATCCTAAGTTCAGTCACCTTGATCACCAGGATCTGTATGCTTTCCGTGAAGTGATATTTGAGCAAAATCCTGAAATCTGTCATGACATGACCTTATGGCGTTGGCAGTCTGCAAAGTTGATGTTTTGCCATTACGGTTTTAGCCGTGAAGATGCCTGCCGGGGCGCGAATGATATCATGGCCCATTTCTCCCACTGGCGCAGCCGGATTGATGTGCCGGAATCAACACATAAAACCCTTGCTGCGCTTGCTGGACAGATGCCATTGGTCGCTATTACTAACGGTAATGCAGAACCTGCGGCCTGTGGTCTTGCTCCTTATTTTAAATTTGTGCTGAAAGCAGGCCCTGATGGGCGCGCAAAACCTCACAGCGATATGTACCGTCTGGCAGCAGAACGTTTGGGTATACCGCTTGGAAAAATTTTGCATGTTGGTGATGACTTGAATACCGATGTGGAAGGGGCGCTTCGTAGTGGTATGCAGGCTTGCTGGATTAATACAGAAAATAAAAAACTATTGCAGACGATTGAGAGCCGTTTGCTACCGCACATTGAGATTTACGATTTGGCTTCTTTGACAGCATTGATATAATCATGAAATTATTCTGTATAAAAACACAGCAGCCTATGATTGCTGTTTAATCAACTGATGGTAACTATGGACATCTCCTATCTGCTCGAAAGTCTGAATGACAAACAACGTGAAGCCGTAGCTGCTCCACGGACCAACATGTTGGTACTGGCCGGAGCAGGGAGTGGTAAAACCCGGGTTCTGGTACACCGAATTGCCTGGTTGTTGTCGGTGGAGAAGGCTTCGCCATTTTCCATCATGGCCGTGACCTTTACCAATAAGGCGGCAGCGGAAATGCGCCACCGGATTGAAAACTTGATTGGTACCAGCCAGGGAGGAATGTGGATTGGTACATTCCACGGATTGGCTCATCGTTTGTTACGGGCGCATCACCTGGATGCCAATTTGCCGCAGGATTTTCAGATTCTTGACAGTGAAGATCAGCATCGTCTGCTCAAACGCATTATCAAGGCGATGAATCTGGATGATAAACAATGGCCGGCTCGTCAGGGTATGTGGTACATCAACGGTAAAAAAGATGAAGGGTTACGGCCACAGCATATTGAAAGTTATGGCAACCCTGTCGAGGCGACATGGCAGAAAATTTATCAGGCTTACCAGGAAGCCTGTGATCGCGCGGGATTGGTAGACTTTGCCGAGCTTCTGCTGCGAGCTCATGAACTGTGGTTGAATAAACCGCAGATCCTGCAACACTACCGTGGTCGCTTTACAAATATTCTGGTGGACGAGTTTCAGGACACCAACAGCATTCAATATGCCTGGATCCACCTGTTGGCGGGGGAAACGGGCAAAGTGATGATTGTCGGGGATGATGATCAATCTATTTATGGCTGGCGTGGGGCGCAGGTTGAGAATATTCAGCGTTTCCTGAAAGACTTCTCCGGCGCAGAAACTATCCGTTTGGAGCAAAATTACCGTTCCACCAGTAATATTCTGAAAGTTGCCAATACACTGATTGCCAATAACAGTGATCGTCTGGGCAAGAATCTGTGGACCGACGGCGTAGAAGGTGAACCGATTTTCCTGTATTGTGCATTTAATGAGCTTGACGAAGCCCGTTATGTAGTCAGCCGGATTAAAAGCTGGCTTGAAAATGGCGGTGCGCTAAAAAGCTGCGCCATACTTTACCGCAGTAATGCCCAGTCCCGAGTACTGGAAGAAGCGTTGCTACAGGCATCAATGCCGTATCGTATTTATGGTGGTCAGCGGTTCTTTGAGCGTCAGGAAATTAAAGATGCGTTAGCTTACCTGCGCTTGATTGCTAACCGCAATGATGATGCGGCGTTTGAACGTGTGGTGAATACGCCTACCCGTGGCATCGGTGACAGAACGTTGGATATAGTGCGACAAGCTGCCCGTGAACGGCAGGAAACGTTGTGGGACAGTTGTCAAATATTGCTTCAAGAGAAAGTGCTGGCTGGGCGGGCGGCATCTTCCTTACAGCGCTTTATTGAACTGATAGAAGCATTATCGACAGAAACTGGCGATATGCCGTTACATGTGCAGACTGACAGGGTTATTCGCGATTCTGGCCTGCGTGCGATGTACCAGCAGGAAAAAGGTGAAAAAGCACAGGCGCGTATCGAGAACCTTGAAGAACTTGTCACGGCGACCCGCCAGTTCAGTTATCAGGATGAGGACGAAGATCTAATGCCATTACAGGCATTTCTTTCCCATGCTGCGCTGGAATCTGGAGAAGGTCAGGCAGATGCTTATCAGGATTCTGTGCAACTGATGACATTGCATTCCGCCAAAGGGCTAGAATTCCCACAGGTATTTATTGTTGGAATGGAAGAAGGCATGTTCCCAAGCCAGATGTCGATTGAAGAGGGTGGGCGTCTGGAAGAGGAACGTCGACTGGCTTATGTGGGCCTGACGCGGGCAATGGAAAAGCTGACAATTACTTATGCAGAAAGTCGCCGTTTATATGGTAAAGAAGTTTATCATCGTCCATCTCGCTTTATTAGGGAACTGCCGCCAGAATGTATTGAAGAAGTTCGGTTACGTGCGACAGTCTCTCGTCCAGTCAACCACAGTCGGTTAGGTACGCCAATCAGTGCCAATGACAGCGGTTATGCCCTTGGACAACGTGTTCGTCATCCTAAATTTGGTGAAGGAACCATTGTCAACATGGAGGGGAGTGGTGAACATAGCCGGCTGCAAATCGCGTTTCATGGGGAAGGGATTAAGTGGCTGGTTGCTGCTTATGCCAGGCTTGAAACGGTCTGAAAATAATATCCAGGTTGAATATTGACAGGCTTTTTCCTCTAAGCGTAACATTCGCGCCTTACGATCACGTAGGGAGTAAAGGAGACTTATGATACATGCTGAGCGCATTTAAGTTAGAGAATAATCGCCTGCTCCGCCTTGAGTTTGAAGAGGGAGAAAAGTTATCTGATTCCTTGTGGGTAGATTTGGTCGAACCGGAAGAGCAAGATCGGCTTCAAGTTCAAAATGAATTAGGCCAAATTCTGGCAACCCGACCGGAACTGGATGACATTGAGGCGTCGGCGCGTTTTTTTGAAGATGAAGACGGGATACACGTTCACTCGTTTTTCTACTTTGAAGATGCGGAAGACCATGCTGGCAACGCAACAGTTGCATTTACTATTCGTGATGGTCGTCTCTATACATTGCGAGAGCGTGAACTCCCTGCATTCCGATTGTACCGTATGCGTGCCCGTAATCAGACATTGGTTGATGGTAATGCCTATGAAGTACTGATGGATCTGTTTGAAACCAAAATCGAACAGTTGGCTGATGTTATCGAAAATATTTACAGCGTTCTGGAATCCCTGAGCCGGGTCATTATGGAAGGGAAGCAGGGGGATGAGTTTGATATAGCCTTGTCCAGCCTTGCTGAACAGGAAGATATTGGCTGGAAGGTGCGTTTGTGCCTTATGGATACTCAGCGTGCGCTCAACTTTCTGGTGCGGCGTGCTCGTCTGCCGGGCGATCAGCTTGAGCAGGCCCGTGAAATTCTGCGGGATATTGAATCCCTGCTGCCACACAATGAATCCCTGTTTCAGAAAGTTAACTTCCTGATGCAGGCCGCAATGGGCTTTATCAATATCGAACAGAGCCGGATCATCAAAATCTTCTCGGTGGTATCTGTGGTATTCCTGCCCCCAACGCTGGTGGCCTCCAGTTATGGTATGAACTTTGAATTTATGCCGGAGCTACATTGGCCGTTCGGTTATCCGGGCGCGATCGGGCTGATGATCGCGGCTGGTCTTGCGCCGTATCTTTACTTTAAGCGGAAGAATTGGTTGTAGTGTATAAAAGTTATCACTGGTAGCTGTTACTTCCGTGGGTAAAGTTTTACACATGATTGCACACAGAAACTAGCTTATTGATAAGTCCTGAATTCTGTAATCCATAGAATTTAGGGCTTTTTCATTTTTCACCTTCTGCTACAGTTTATTCAGATAGCTCTGGTGTGCTTGTTGGTTGATAGTTTTCGCATGCTTCTCCTGCTTTTGCCAATCAAGTACTTGTGTTAGGTTGCCAGTTTTTAGGTAGAATCCGACGGCTACTATGATCAGTACCAACACACCGGGCACTAATGCCCAGCGATTGATGGGCTTTGTTTGCACCGTTGGTTGTATAGGGATGTCACTCAGCAGGTTTCGTTGTAATTCCTGTATTAACTTCGAACGATCATGTACTACGTCCTGTCCTTCATTCTGCTCTAACTCGTTCAAGCGCTTCTGATAGAGTATTTTGTTAAGCGCATCGCGGCTGGAGTTGGTGTTCAGTACAAATAGTAGTGGGCTGCCCCATAGGATTAGCGTTACAGGCGTCACAGGTGGTTTATAGGTTACGAAATTACCGTAACGTTCTACCATATAGTCGATGATATGTTGTTTGCTTTTCCCTTGTATTGTTAACTCATACACTTTGGTGCGCATGCCTTCTGCAATAATTGAATTGGAGTCCGCAATGTTGTTGTTCTGGCATTTCGGGCAACGCAGTTGTTTTGTCAGTTCGTAGAATTGTTGTTCTTGTTCCACTGACTTAAACGGGTATGTATCAATCGTTGCCCAAGCGCTATGGGTAAATATCCCTATTAACAGTAGTACTACTAGTTTCATGAATCACCTCCATATTTCTTGTACAGTGGTAGCTGTCCAGATATTAATGAGGCGATGGCGAAGGCCACGGAAAAACCAACGTAGCCCATATATAGCAGTGGTGGATGGAAGATCAGTCCAATGTCCTGTAGTAGAGGATTGAGATCGCGTCCATCAACAGGAAAATCTGGTAGTGTGCGAGCGAATGGGTTGGAAGTCATAATGATGAACGGCAAGAAGCCGGCTGTGATTATTCCCATGATCGACAACACGGATGCCACGCAATCTAATGGCATTTGGCGGCTGCATAGTGCTACTGCTAGAGTCCAGCAGCTTAGTAGTAACTTGAAAAGTGTTATCAATTCTGTCACGCCTTTTTTGTCAATGGCGGTTAAAGGTTCATCAAGTATCCACAATGGGCAGTGGCTTAACCACAGACGTGCCAGGGCCACACGGCGTTGCTGACCAGTAGAAAGCTGGGCTACCGGCAAATTTTCATAGCCAATCAAACCGACTTGTTCCAGAGCTCTCCAAATCGCCTGGTTGTCTTTTTGTTGTTTGAGTGATTGATAAAACTTCAGGTTTTCATACGGTGTCAGTACGGTTTTGATCCCAGGTTGATGACCGATAAAAATCAGGTTCTGATGGTAACGTTCAGGCTGACTCAAAATGTTTTTGTTCTGCCAACACACCTCACCGACATCTGGACGTACCAATCCGGCTAAAATACGCAATAGGCTGGTTTTGCCTGTGCCATTTAGCCCTTCGATTTGAATTATGTCACTTGGATTTATTGTAAAGCTCAACCCAACGAACAAAGGGCGCTAATCACAGATATAATTCAAGTTTTTCGCTTCCAGCATTAAGGAACTCATATTTTTTCTTTGGGATGCTGAATCATAGTATAAATATTATATCGAATATGACCTGTACTTTGTTCAGAACAATTATTTAGAAAAGTGATTTTTTATAAACATGATCATAATTAACATGTATAACTGTTTTTTTAATTAATATTAATGCTCGGCCTAGTTGATTATCTTGGAGCCAATATTTTTCAAATTGAGAGCGAGTGTAATTAATATTTCCCCAAGCTGGATCAGTAACTTGAACGATAGAGGAATTCATTCCGTTAAATATAACGAAATGATCGGTTCCATTTCTTTTAAGATAAAGAATTGTTGGTGACTTTACCTCTTCAAGTTGTTTTAATGATATTTTTACTCCCATAGATAAAATGTCGAATTTTTTGAGTATATTCTGTAGATCCATAAATGAATATTCTGGTTTTATCCCTGTTATTTTAATGAGCTCTTCTTCCGCTACATTGATTTGGTAATTTTTTGCAAGTATATTTATTAATGAAGAGAGTCCACAGGTAAAGTCATACTCTTGTCTTACTATATTTTTGAACTTTAAGTCCATATAGTTACTTACTTGTAATTCCTTCCCAGAAGATTGGGTTGTAAAAAGTACCAGAATTGCGAAAATCAGAGTGGTTCTCAGGTAAATTTTAAGTGTTATCATCTTATTCAGCCCATCTTATGATAAAAATCATTAAGTAAATGGTAGGTCCCAATAAATAGAGGATATCCAGATTTCTGGTGGTTCTTAATATGCCAAGGTTTTTTAGGAAAAAAATTACTATGGCATAGCTTAATAATATGACTAGAAAGATAAGTGTTACTATATTGTATTCATTGATATATCCAGAAAATAACATGATAGATGCTGAGAAAAGGCGTACACTCCATTTGGGTTCGGGAAAAGCTCTCGTACCCAAATATAGATAACCAGAAATCAGTAATAAAAATACAATGAAATTAATGTTCATTGTATGTTCGAATGGCAAGTGGAACATCCTGAACTTGCTGATCCTCTGCTCATACCTTTGAGTAGGGCATTGGTTGCACCACCGGCACTGACACCTAATGCAGAGCTGGCAGCTACACCCATCGTGCTCGGGCCCATCAAACCACCGGTAGCTCCGGTAACGAAACCCGCCGATGCTGCAGTGATTGCATTCCTCCAGTTAACAGGGTCGCCGTTGGATTTATCAAGTCCTATGGATAAGCTCGCTCCGCCAACAGCACCGATAGTGCCAGTTACTATTAGTCCAACTTTGCCTTTCGTTTCATGCATTTCTTCGGAGTTGAGTTGACTGAATGAGCTATATCCAAGTTCTTCCATACTCATATTATGCAAATTATCATTTATAGGCTTATCATTATTCCCAGAAACTACAGCATAGGATGCGGTTGTTAATGTTGACAAAATTAGTAATGAAGTAAAAAAAACTCTTAACATTGCCAGAATCCTCAGATTTTGTAAGATAAAGAAACAGAAATGGTAGATGTTTTATTATTACCGACACCACCTTTAACATTAATATCAGTGGAAATCTTATCAGTCAAATTTACTACCGTTCCAACTAATAGGGAAGTATTACTATTCCAATATTTTTGAGATACAAGGTTTTTTTGTGTATAAATAAAATCTTTTGAAAAGCCCCAACGAATATTTACTTCCGGATTGACAGCGAAGATGATGGAGCCCCTTGTAGTATAAGCTGTATAATCGTTTGAAAACCGTTCTCTAGATATGCCATCTAAATATCCTGCGGACAGACTAAGAACTAAAGGATCATAAATCCAGTTTAGTGATGTTCCCAGTGTATAACTTTTTATTTTACTTTCTTTTATATTTATTCCACCAAAGAAAACAGTATAATCAGAGAACAAGTAGGTTTGATAGCTTCCTCCTAGTCAAACACCATTAAATTGATATTTTTCATTAACGGCTTTCTTACCGTCATCAAAGGTATATTGAGTATTCTGCCATTGGCCGTTGACAGTAGCACCTACTGCAAGTTCATTTGTAATACCATATATTAGCGATGAATGAGCAGAGACACCGTTAGTTTCTTTTTGATATGTTTGAGTCCCGCTGTTCAGAATATAGTGACCGGGGGATATCTCGTTTAAATAAAATGATTGGGAACTTCCACTGCCTGATTTGTTTAGAATGGAGATACCAGTCGAGAGAGTCCATTTTTTCTTCTCAGGTAGAAAATCATCAATTTTTAAAATATTTTTTGGTTTTTCTTTATCCGCTATTTCCTTTTCTTGCGGAAGGGAAGATGCAAAGGTGGCATGGGAAAGAGAAACTATTGTAATCGCTGCAAGTCCTGTTGCTATTTTAATCATTTTCTTTATATGTTAATATAATTTAATGTTATTATCTCTAATGTTAAATGTTATGTCAATTAATCATACCAGAAAAAGGCTTAAATCATTTTTTTTACTAAAATTGTTATTTTTTTGTGAGTTTTTTGTCTGTTGGCTATTAGTTTTTTTAATGTTTATAGTGATTTTTGTGGTGGTTAAGTTTATAACTGAATGTTTTGTTAAGCAGCCTAAGGTGCCTTAGGTATGAGTTTTTGACTGAACATGTAATTTAGTGGAGATACTAAAGCATGATTAATTTACTCTATATCTTACTTTCATCGTGTACTCCTTATCATACGAATCGCTGTCCCTAATTGAGTATATTCTTCCCCTAAACGTTCAAAGCCAAGAGCAATATAAAACCCTTTGGCTTGAGGATTAGCCAGCACCCGCAATGAGGTTCCTCCTTCTATATGAACGTTATTCAGTGCTGCTTGCACTAACTGTCTGCCGACATCTTGATGCCAGACAGTGGGTTCAACAAATAATCCATCAAGTTCTGCATCTCCATCAGATTGTGGCAATACAACACTGAACCCCAAAATAATGCCGGCTTGTTTCGCAATATAAACATACCCCGCTTTAATATGTTCTATCGGGAGTTCTATCATGTGGGGATTGGCTAATAATAATTCCCGATCTTCTTCCCACATGAGAGACGCGCGTAACTGGAGTGCTTCAAGGGCAGTTTGTTCTGCAATTTTAGCCAGTCTGATGGTTATTTCCATGTCGTAAACTGATCCTGTTATGTTTTCAACCTGCGCTGTGTATAAAGTGCATCCAGTGTAAACAGCACTAATGCTGCCCAGATAAAGCCAAAAGTAATCAGGCGATCTGCACCTATTTGTTCACCATAGACCAGTATTGCCAGTAAGAACATCAACGTTGGGCCGACATACTGGAAGAAACCCAGTGTAGACAGACGCAAATGGGCAGCGGCTTCCGTATATAGCAGTAATGGAACCGTGGTGATAATGCCTGCGGCAATCAGCAGTAAATTCAGTGTCGTTGGGTTAGCGCTTAAATCGCTGGTTGGGGTGTTGGCAAAACCAAACAGGTAAATAGATGCAACGGGCAGTAACCATAGTGTTTCAATCGTCATGCCCGTTTGAGCATCAACATTCATCTTCTTACGAAGCAGGGCATACAGAGCGAAAGTGACAGCCAGACTTAATCCAATAACGGGTACAGAACCAAATTGCCATAACTGGATTAACACGCCAGTAAAGGCTAGAGCAACGGCAACCCATTGCATCCGGCGAAAACGTTCACTCAGAAACAGCATACCAAACAAAACGTTAACCAGTGGACTAATGAAGTAACCCAGGCTGGCTTCCAGCATATGACCGTGGTTGACTGCCCAGATATAAATTAGCCAGTTACAAGCAACAATGGTCGCCGTCACTGCCAATAGCAGTACTTTTTTAGGTTGACGTAAAACGTTGGATACCTGTGACCAGTGACGGGTTACTGTTAGTAGCAGCAACATAAAGAAAAATGACCAGATAATACGATGCGTCAGGATTTCGTCGGCAGGTACTTGCTGAATGTACTTAAAATAAACTGGGGCGATTCCCCAAATAAAGCAGGCACCAAAGGCGTACAGAATGCCTTTGGTAGTTTGTGGTTTATTCATATTGTCCTAATGTTAATAAAAAGGTGTGGAAAGTGTAATGGATTTCTGCCCGTTAACATGGAAATAATATGTCACCGGGCTGAATATTACGCAAGGGATTAATATCTCAAATGATATGACTAACCGACCAGGTAAGTCGCTGTTGCACTGGCGATATGTGCTCTCTGCTCGTTATGCAGTTCAGCTCTGGCGACAGAAACTTTATTCCCATTGCGGATAATACTGCTGGTGGCGGTAAACACTTCACCACGACCGGGGCGTAGATAATCCACCCGCAAATCAATCGTTCCCATTGTTGATAATCGTTTTTCTAATTCTTCTCGTGGAATGGGTGTTATACGAGCTAAGGCATTACCGACACAGACCAATCCGGCACAGACATCCAGCACTGATGCAATCACACCGCCATGTAAAATCTTCTGTGCGGTATTTCCTACCAGCTTACTCTGATTATGGAACTGTATTTCTGCGTAATCCTGTTCAAACCGGAGCAGCTCAAGCCCTAATATCTGGTTAAAAGGCATATGGTAAATGAAAAAATTACCAATTAGCTGGCGGGCTTGCTCCAAGGTTACTTGCGTTGTAGACATTTAACTTATCCCCAAATAAAGGTGCGTGTTATTAATACCACTTTATATAGTGAATAAATTGTTAATGTTATGCTTTTATTGCCAACCTTGCCAGTTTGCGAGGCGTCTCGAGAAACAATCTGAGCAAAATTAAAGTTCGTGTGTAAAATAACCTGTGTTGCCTTTTTGACGCTTTATAAATGACAACTGTGTTTGTTATGTAGCGGGTTTGTTGTTGAAGTAATTATTACGAGAGTAAGATAACATAATGCGCGGATGCTTAAGCGTCTGTGATTTTTTAATGGTTGAGGAAAAGCGTGTCTACCGCAGAAGTCATCAATACGATATCACTGGCAGAGCAAGTATTGCGGGAAACCTTTGGTTATCTGCAATTCCGGCCTGGTCAGCAACAAGTCATCAATACCATTCTTGAGGGGCGTGATTGTCTGGTCATTATGCCGACGGGTGGTGGTAAATCATTGTGTTACCAAATCCCGGCGCTGGTGCAGGAAGGATTAACCTTGGTCGTTTCTCCCTTGATCTCTTTAATGAAAGATCAGGTGGATCAACTGAGGGCGAATGGTGTCGCGGCTGATTGTCTGAATTCAACTCAGGCCCGTGAAGAGCAGATGGATGTGATCCGGCGTTGCCGTCAGGGCATGATTAAATTGCTGTATATCGCTCCTGAGCGCTTAATGATGGATAACTTCCTTGAACAGCTTTTGGAATGGCGACCCGCTATGCTGGCTGTGGATGAAGCCCATTGTATTTCACAATGGGGCCATGATTTCCGGCCTGAATACCGGGCGCTGGGACAGCTCAGGCAGCGCTTTCCAACATTACCTGTCATTGCGTTGACGGCGACCGCTGATGAAACTACCCGCAATGATATTGCCCGGCTACTGAATCTCGATAATCCGCTTATTCATATCAGCAGTTTTGATCGCCCCAATATCCGTTATACCTTGATAGAAAAATACAAACCATTAGATCAATTATGGTTATTTATCCGTGGTCAGAAAGGTAAAAGCGGCATCATTTACTGCAACAGCCGCAATAAAGTTGAAGAGATATCAGAACGTTTACAAAAACGTGGTTTGAGTGTTGCGCCATACCATGCAGGGTTAGATAATAGCCAACGCGCCCGGGTACAGGATGCATTTCAACGTGATGACTTGCAGGTTGTGGTTGCGACCGTGGCATTTGGAATGGGCATTAATAAGCCCAATGTTCGGTTTGTGGTTCACTTTAATATTCCACGTAATATCGAATCCTATTATCAGGAAACAGGGCGTGCCGGACGTGATGGTTTACCTGCGGAAGCGGTGTTGTTCTATGATCCGGCTGATATGGTATGGCTTCGCCGTTGTCTGGAAGAGAAAACCGCTGACACACAGCAGGATATTGAACGGCATAAGCTTAATGCGATGGGAGCCTTTGCCGAAGCGCAAACTTGCCGCCGTCTGGTGTTATTGAACTATTTTGGTGAAAGCCAACAAACCGCTTGCGGCAACTGTGACATCTGTCTTGATCCACCGAAAAATTATGATGGCTTGGTGGATGCACAAAAAGCGCTTTCCTGTGTTTACCGGGTTGGTCAGCGTTTTGGTATCGGTTATATTGTTGAAGTGCTCAGAGGCGCGAATAATCAGCGTATCCGCGATATAAGGCATGATCGTTTGCCGGTTTACGGCATCGGTAAAGATCAAAGCCAGGAACACTGGGTCAGCGTGTTGAGGCAGCTTATTCACTTAGGCTTTATCAGTCAAAACATTGCCAATTATTCGGCATTACAATTAACAGAAGCTGCGCGGCCAGTATTACGTGGTGAAGTTTCGCTGAAACTGGCAGTTCCACGGATACAGAACCTGAAAGGGCGTAGCCAGCAAAGTAAATCATATAGTGGCGATTATGATCGCAAATTGTTTGCCAAGTTGCGTAAATTACGGAAATCTATTGCTGATGAAGATAATATTCCGCCTTTTGTTGTATTTAATGATGTCACGCTGATTGAAATGTCAGAGCAATGCCCGGTTACGGCTGAAGAAATGTTATTAATCAACGGGGTAGGACAACGAAAGCTAGAACGTTTTGGTAGCGTTTTTATGGCTTTGATTTGTAAACATCTGGAGGAGTGTGAATAGCTTGGAGATGATTTATGAAGCCCGAAATGTTGAAAGAGAGCTGGCTTAATCGTGAGATACAGTTTTCTGCTTTTGCTAACGGGCCTCTGTTAGATTTCTGGCAAGCCAGGGAAGAGCATGAGTTTATCGGTGTCGATAATGTGCTGATACGCTATGTCCGCTTTTGTGCAACAACCCAGAATCATAGAGCGGTTGTTATCTTGCCGGGCCGTAGTGAAAGTTATGTCAAATACCCGGAGGTGGCATTTGACTTTTATCATCTTGGTTACGACGTTTTTATCATTGACCATCGTGGACAGGGGCGATCCGGTAGGATGCTTGAAGATCCACAGAAAGGGCATGTAGAAAAATTTGATGACTATATTGATGACGTTGAAACGTTCATAGAAAGAGAAATTCTCCCTCGTCATTATTCTCACTGTTATGCATTGGCTCATTCAATGGGCGCGGCAATATTAGGGGGATTCTTATTACGTCACAGTCAGATTTTTGATGCAGCGGCCCTTTGTGCACCTATGTTTGGTATTAACTTACCAATGCCGCACTGGTTGGCTGCTTTGCTGGTGAATCGGGCAGAAAAGCGACCGGCTAGACGAAATAACTACGCAATACTGACCGGAAAATGGCGTCCGTTGCCTTATTTGGTAAATCTTCTGACACACAGTTATGAACGTTATAGCCGCTATCTCCGTTATTACACGGATTATCCGGAATTACGTATAGGTGGCCCGACATATCACTGGATGCGGGAAAGTATGCGGATTGGCGATATATTGATAGAAAAAGCAGGAAAAATTGAGACGCCACTGATGGTCTTAAAAGCCAGTGAAGATAAAGTAGTTAATAATCAGCAATTACGGGCTTTTTGTGAATCACATAGGAAAGAGAGGACTTTCATTGAAGGGCAGTCACCTTTGATTATTCAGGGGGCGCATCATGAGATCCTATTTGAAAAAGACAAATTACGCAGCCAGGCACTCAACGCTATATGTGACTTTTTTGACCAGAATTGATTCAATTATAGGAACTACAACTATGTACTACATTGTTGCTTCAGATTTAGACGGTACTTTGCTGTCTCCTGATCACAAATTAACGTCTTACACCAAGGAAACCCTTAATCTACTTACAAACAAAGGCATTCATTTTATTTTTGCCACCGGCCGTCATCATGTGGATGTTTCCCAAATCCGTGATGGGCTTGGTATTGATGCCTATATGATCACCTCCAATGGAGCCAGGGTACATAATACAGCGGGCGAACTGGTTTTCAGCCACAATGTTGATCCTGATATTGTGCATGACTTGTGTCTGATGGAGTTTGATAACCCTGATATTCTGACCAATTATTACCGTCATGATGATTGGTATATGAATCGTGAAAGCCCTGAGCAGGAAGAATTTTTCCAGGAGTCAATATTTCATTATCGGCTTTTTGAACGTGATAATTTTAAGACTGATGGTGTCTGTAAAGTTTATTTTACCTGTGAAGATCATGATCTGTTGCTCATATTGGAGGAGGCAATCAATGCACGTTGGGGCGATAGGGTGAATGTCAGTTTCTCGTTACGTAATTGTCTGGAGGTCATGGCTGGTGGTGTTTCCAAAGGCCACGCCCTTGAACAGGTAGCTAAATCTATGGGCTATAAACTCAGTGATTGCATAGCTTTTGGTGATGGAATGAACGATCTGGAAATGCTGACGATGGCTGGTAAGGGCTGCATTATGCGGGATGCTCACCAACGCCTGAGAGATATCTTGCCGGATATGGATGTGATTGGTTCAAATGCAGATGATGCTGTTTCCCGCTATTTATGCAAAATGTATCAGGTTTGATTGCTCAGTTATAATTGAGCGCTATTGGCGCTCAGATTTCTGACGAAGTGCTGGTTATTTATCCGGCGCTTTGTGTTAATCAAGTTCCGTTTACCAAACGGAGCTTGCTGCCATGTTAAGCACACTCCTCTTCAACCTTTTCTTTTTGAAAAGGACTCATTTGAATACCTTGTTTACCACAATTATCTGATTCGTAAAATCGATACTGCCGTTGATTTTCTATTTATCCGTGAGGCTATTGCCTTGAGACAAAATCAGTGTGGTTTTAAAATCTGAAAAAAGGACAAGTGTATTACGAATAAACAGGTAAAAACTTTAATTATTAAAGGTAAAACAGAAATGATTAAGGATTTTTTTAAGTAGGTAAAAAATTCGGTGATATACTGACATTGAAAGAGAAAACATCAAGAAAAACGGATTTTAAATATATTAATAAGGTGACAAAATGACAGAATTAACCAAAGAACAAGAATATGAAATTGTATCAAAACATTTAACAGGATTAACCACATTAAGAAAATTTGCTCAAACAAAAGATTTTGATTGGCTGAAAGAAGTTTACGTAAAACTAGAGGTAATCGTTGACGAAAGCCGGGAATATTCTAGATTAGCCAGATTAGAAATAGAAGAAAAAGAACAAAAACGTTTAGAAGTATTAAGAATTATTGAAGAAATTGGCCTTGATATTAATACCATTAACATACCTATCACCCTCTCTGGTTTTAAACCTAAAAAATTAAATACAGGAAAAGGAAAAACGAGAAAACCGAAGTATCAGTTTAATGAAAATGGCGAAATTAAGTATTGGTCTGGAAATGGAAAAAGACCATTAGGTTTACAAAAACTGCTTAATGAGGGCCATTTATTAGATGAGTTTTTAATTAAGAGATAAGAAAATTGTCGGAATAAAAATTGCTGTGTACTTATTGCTGATATTTTAATATTGATCGCTTTCTCTTTTTGCTTGCATTTTCCTTTTGGGGAGATTGCAAGCTTCTTTTTATCGGTGATTAACTCAGTTATCTATCAGCCAAGGGTGAAAAAAATAGGCTTCCTATTAATGCCGATTATTAAGAGGTACAGAATGACTAAAAGCGGATTATTCTCTACTATGTTTAATTAATTTATCAGTGATTATATACTCAGTTTATTTTATATTTACCTAATCTGCTATGATTATTTAAAAGAGTGAATGTAGAGATATTAAGGATTTTATATAAATGGTAGATTTAAATAAATGCGGATTTTCAGAAAGATAATTAATTGCATTTAATGGGAAATCATTAACCATTAATAGAAAGTTGAAAATAAATCAGTGTTTAAAAGAATATTATTTTACCAGGGTGGTGTTTAAGTGGTTTTTCGTCATTATGGTATAAAGAGAACTATAAAAATAATGTAATAAAAAAATGGATAAAACGGTTAATCTGGCAATATTTTAGCCTCGAAGGAGAGGGTGATTATCCGGAAAAACATAAAGAGATTTATTTATATCATCGGGATATTTATTTTCTGATTTATGAAAATAAAATAAAGAGTGGTGACTTATTAAAGCCGATCCAAATTGCCGGTAAAACGGCGTCAGTAAAGATAAAAAGTGAGTGCGATTAATGTTGATTAAACGTAAAACACGATATCCTATGATGATTAAAATCAATAAAAAGTAGGTGTTAAAAGTAGTAAAAAACCGTTAAAGCTCTATACTGATTAAAACCATAAGTTAAAACAATGATTTTTAATAACGTTTAAAGATTTTCCATCATGAATTTACCTAATCTGCATAATAATTTAAAAGTACGAATGCAAAGATATTAAAGATTTTATATAAAGAGTGGATTTAACTCAATAAATTAAATTTTTCAAAAGGAGAGTTAATTACATTTAATCGAAAACCATCAATTATTAATCACGAGTTGAAAATAAATCAGTACGTAAAATAACATTATCTGAACCGATGGGTATTTAAGCGTTTTATCACTGGTTGTTTTATGAAGAAAACCCTAAAAAGAACGCAATAAAAAATAGATAAAACGGTTAATTTGGTAGGATTTAAGCTCTGAAAAAGGAGATGATTATCCGAAAAAATAAAGGCAGGGGCTTATTTAAACTGTTTAAGATTGCGGATAAAACGGCATCAGTAAAGATAAAATGCGGGTATGATTAGCGTTGATTAAACATAAAACACGACAGCCGATGATGATTAAAATCAATAAAAAGCAGGTATTAAAAGCGGTAAAACAGAGGTGAAAACTTTATTTTGATTAGAACTATCAGTTAAAACAAGGAATTTTAATGACAGTTTAAATCCTGGTCATGCAGGTTTTTTTCTCTATTTAATATCCGGTAGTGCTGCTAGAAGACCTTTTTCCCAGCGAGCCGGCCGCTTGGTTGGCAGAGGGTATTTTCTGCTGTAGGTTCTTCTCCCTGGAGATAGCGCATAGGAGCGATGACATTTGCTGATTGTTCATAGTACCAGTACAGTTCACTACTGCGGGGATAAACGTCCATTGTTTCTGAGATGACTACTTCCAGCGTTGTCGTATCGCCATTCAGGGGCAATTTAGCCGCAAGTTTTGCCAAAACCTGTTGGCCCGGCAGGGAGGATTGCAGATTGCTAAGCAAACTGGAGAGGATTTCACTGAAAAACTGGAACTCCAGCGCGTCCTCTTCTTCCCGCGTCTCTTTTTCATCGACTGCTTCTCATCCTTTACTCATTCCTATTTTCTGCTTCTCGTATCAGATGCCATACCGTTGTTCCCGGCTCTGTGCCCTGAATATCAAAGGCAGTCGCGCCCTGAACAAAGAAATACTGTTTGTCAGGCTGGCTGTCGGTGCGCCAGAATCCGCTGACCAGCATCGGTTCGCCGCTTCTCACCGGGGTTACATGCAGAGGACCCCGGTCATAGCGGGCATACCAGGCTTTTGTGGAAATAGCATCAAAATGACCGGCGCCATAGAAGTGCAGAGAATCACCTTCTCCTGAAACAAAACGTACCGGACGTATCAACTGGTTAATGGCAAAATAACTCTCTGGGACGCTTCCCGGCAGCGGGGTCAGATCTGGGTATTGACCCGCCCGTATCATCAGACCATTGGAGTAAGGACTAATCACCACATCCGGGTAGCGTGCCAGTGTTTTACGTATCCAATGTTCCCCGCCCAGCCGTCCGACAAAGCGTTTGGATAGCAGGGTGATCCAGTTCATGCTCCGTATAGCATCGGCATAATCATCCAGTGTAGTGTGAACAGTGGAGTTGACTTGCAAGGTGGGGTAGCGCAGAGCCAGTTGGTACTCCAGAGGAAAATAATCATGATAATCTCTGGGTAAGACCAGACAGTAGCCACAATCTCCCCAGTCAGGTTCGAGTTGTTCACACAGAAAGTCCAACCAGGCCATAAAGCGGGCCATGCCCTCTGGTTCCTTCAGATAATCCCAGGGCAATACCAGACTGAGGTAAGAGCTACTATCGTCACCATCATCCTCATCAGAATCCAAGTAATTCATTAGATAGTGAGGGGCTTCATAGATATTTTTAGCATCACTAACATCCCAGCTAGAAGGCTGGTTTTTTTTCTGATTAAGAATACCTTCTTCCACTTTGGCAATATTTTCCGGTGAATATTTTTTTAACCCTTTCAGCTCATGACGGTGAAAACGCAGGTGGGTACCAAATTCTTCGCGAAAGCGCCGGTAGCAGGCCAGAATGCGTTGCTTTTTCTCCTGAGTGTAGCCCTGTTTAAAAAACAGGGTTATTGAGATACCCAGGCGGGAAACAGTCAGTCCATCGCCATTGATAAAAAGAAAAGCGGTCAGTTGTGATCTCAACTGGTCAAAGTAATCTACAGTTTCCATCATTTTCTCCGTGAATTATGAGGCGGTGGCGAATGTTACACCCGCCAATATAGTCAGGACAGCCGCTAATGCTGCGGCACTGGCTGCGGCTAAAATTCTCACCAGTACAATCAGCGCCGCAGCAACGGCAAGGGTAACGAGGATAACAACGGCAACTTCGGCAATAATCACAATCACTTCCAGCATCTGCTTTTTTTTATCGACTGCTTCTCATCCTTTACTCATTCCTATTTTCTGCTTCTCGTATCAGATGCCATACCGTTGTTCCCGGCTCTGTGCCCTGAATATCAAAGGCAGTCGCGCCCTGAACAAAGAAATACTGTTTGTCAGGCTGGCTGTCGGTGCGCCAGAATCCGCTGACCAGCATCGGTTCGCCGCTTTTCACCGGGGTTACATGCAGGGGGCCCCGGTCATAGCGGGCATACCAGGCCAGGGTGGAAGTTGAATTAAAATGACCCGCCCCATAAAAATGCAGAGAATGACCTTCACGGGGGATCACCCGTATCGGACGTATCAGTTGGTTAATGGCAAAATAACTCTCCGGGACACTGCCCGGCAGCGGGGTCAGATCTGGGTATTGACCCGCCCGTATCATCAGACCATTGGAGTAAGGACTAATCACCACATCTGGGTAACGAGCCAGTGTTTTGCGTATCCAGACTTCGCCGCCCAGGCGTCCTACAAAACGTTTGGATAGCAAGGTGATCCAGTTAATGCCACGGATGGAATGACCATACTGTAATTTGGCTGTATGCACTGCGGAGTTCACTTGCAGGGCAGGGTAACGCTGGGCCAGTTGGTACTCTAAAGGAAAGTAGTCATAGTAATCTTTGGGCAGGACCAGACAGTAGCCACAGTCTCCACTGTCGGGTTCGAGCTGGTCACACAGAAAATCCAGCCAGGCCATAAAACGAACCATGCCGTCTGGTTCTTTCAGATAATCCCACGGCAGTACCAGACTCAGGTAGGAGCTACTATCGTCACCATCATCCTCATCGGAATCTAGGTAACACATCAGATAGCGAGGGGCTTCATCTTCATTTTTAGCATTACTGACCACCCAACTAGAAAACTGGTTTTTTTTCTGATTAAGAATACCTTCTTCGACTTTGGCAATATTTTCCGGTGAATATTTTTTTAACCCTCTTAATTCATGGCGGTGAAAACGCAGGTGGGTACCAAATTCTTCGCGAAAGCGCCGGTAGCAGGCCAGAATGCGTTGCTTTTTCTCCTGAGTGTAGCCCTGTTTAAAAAACAGGGTAATCGAGAGCCCCAGGCGGGAAACAGTCAGTCCATCACCATTAATAAAAAGAAAAGCGGTCAGTTGTGATCTCAACTGGTCAAAGTAATCTACAGTTTCCATCATTTTCTCCGTGAATTATGAGGCGGTGGCGAATGTTACACCCGCCAATATAGTCAGGATGGCAGCTAATGCTGCGGCACTGACTGCGGCAGCGGCAGCTAAAATTTTCACCAGTACAATCAGCGCCGCAGCGACGGCAAGGGTGACGAGGATAACAACGGCAACTTCGGCAATAATCACAACCACTTCCAGCATCTCTTCACCCACTTTTTTCAATATTTGCATCCAGCTAATATTTTTGAGGTCTTCCAGGGTGATATCTGAGCCCTGTTGCACGGTTTGCCACCGGGTTTTTATCTCACTCTCCGTCCAGGTCACGATTTTCCCCGTTTGTTCACTGACCCAGGAAAAAGCGTAACTGGCCTGATGGCTTATCGGGTCAATAATCTCGTTACATACCCACTCGCCGGCTTCACTGAACCATGCTCCAAACTGGGCAAGGCGTTCACGGGTACTGTTACGGACATAATCTAGCCCCTGTTCTGTCAAGCCGGCTACCTCCTGCCCGAGGACAACCCAGTCTTCATAGCTGGGTAAAAACGACCAGCGGGAAGTGCTGAGAAGCGGTGGATTTTTTGTCAGGGGTTGCGGAATAGTGCCCGGCACGCCCTCTTCGGGAGGAATGGGTAAAGCTTCCTCATCAGGAGGCGAACCGGGCGGCAGTGGGGCCAGTGGTATGGGGTTTTTATAGTGTTGGGAACCGGGTTGATAATGTTTTCGCCATGCTTCATCGTACTGTTTTTGTTCCTCAGTACGATTATCGCTGATACGCATTACACCAAAGCGGTCTTCGGTTGCAATCTGAATGTAATCAGTTTGTTGTCCTAGAGTTAGGTCATCGCCCGGAAATTTCACTTCAATCAACATTTTCAGATTATCGGGGTGTACAGAACCATCGAAGTAGGTGGCATTTCTGCCCGGCCAGCGGAGAGCTTCATCTTTAACCAGAATAATATCGGGCCGCCGAATACGCTTAACGCCAAATTTCTTCGTATCGTCGGCAGAAGGCCGGGCAAACGGATTGCTGGATTGGGGTAAATTACCGCTATAACGCTGTTTAGAGGCCAGACTGGTTGCCAGCATGGGCAAAGGAACATCTTTAGGCCCTCTGATAGCAAACACCACTTCCGCTTTATAGGGCCACAGAAAGTCATGTTTGAGTTCCTCAACCTTAATCAATCCACTCATAATGACTTGATTAAGAAAGCGAATAGCACCCAGCCGGGTGATAATCATTGCCGGCAGACGCAGGGCGTATTCGGCTTTTCTCGCCAAATAACAGGGATCTTCATCGGCGGGAAAGATGCCTATTTCCATCGTACAGTTAATTGAGGTCACGGCCGGGCACATCTTGCCGCTGTTGGATATTGTCATACTTATTTCTCCGTAAATTCCATAACATGCTCTACCGGTGTGTTATCACTGGCCTGATATAAGGTTTGCTTCGGTTTCGGTGGGGTTTCCGGTGAACTCAGTTGCAGATTTTCTTCTGCCTCACTCTGTACGGTTACAGTTCTGCCCAGCGTGTCAGTTTTACCGGAAAGGGTCTGACCGCCAGCGGTGGTGATGGTATAGAGGGTATCCACCAGCGGCTTACCGCTTTGCTCGCTTCGCAGGGTATAGCGTGCTGAGTAGTCAAACAGTGCATCGGCGGATTTCTTTCCAGTGATATGGTCAGACATGGTGATACTGACCCCTTCGATACGGATATTCCCCATTGGGTCAATGACTATCTGCCCGCCTGCGTTCCCAATCGTGATTTGCCCGCTTTCCGAGTGCACGGTGATATGTTTACCCACGGCAATTTGCTGGTTATCGGTGACGTTAAATTGATGGCTTTTACCAATGGAAATGGCCTGCTGACCTTTAATGGTCACCGTTTGATTTTGACTGACTTCCAGCGTCTGGAAGCCCTGCACGGCTTCATCATCATCGTTTTTAATAATGGTGGTCCGGTTATGCTCCACTTCTGTTTTCTGATCATGATTTATCTGTGTGGTTTTATCCCTGAGAACCTGGGTATTCATATCCCGTTGAGCATGAATAAACACTTCCTCGCTGCCGTTTGCATCTTCAAAACGCAATTCGTTAAAACCATGACCTTTATGGGTCTGGGTTTTGAACGTAGTGCGGGTCTTTTCCTCCGGTAAATT
This sequence comes from Photorhabdus viridis, assembly GCF_040256935.1. Lineage (NCBI taxonomy): Bacteria > Pseudomonadati > Pseudomonadota > Gammaproteobacteria > Enterobacterales > Morganellaceae > Photorhabdus > Photorhabdus viridis. The sequence goes on along the minus strand of NZ_JBEJZY010000019.1, from coordinate 463 downwards.
CAGCGGCGGACGGTTAAGCGCGTTATAGGTACATCCGGTAATCATGGGGCGGTCAATATCGCCGTTGAGATAAGAGATAATCACTTCCTGGCCGACTCGCGGTGTTGCCAGAAAGCCAAATCCGTTGCCGTTCCAGCCCTGTGCCACCCGTACCCAGCAGGATGCCTGGTCGTCAGGCGCGTCGTAACGGTTCCAGTGGAAGTGAACGCGAACCGCACCATCTTTATTGACATAAATTTCTTCCGTGCCGGGCCCGACAACTGTGGCGATTTCATCGCCGTCAGCCTGGGGTTTATAGCGGTAGGGCGGACGCCAATCGTTGCGACCGGGAATAAACCGGGTCTGTGAGTTGAGGGTCGTGCCGGCTCCGCCATCGCCCAAAACGGCAGGCACATGCCCCTGATGTCGGGAAGAGACGACTTGCCAGCGGTCATTCATGGCGTCAATCGGGTGGTGGGTTAAC